>JASJDA010000036.1 GCA_030065755.1 Prochloraceae cyanobacterium
GGAAGTCTTTTAACGATAACTTTATTGCTTCGTATATAACTGAACTGCTGATGAAGACTTCCCTAATAAAAATGAACTTTTTGTACTTCACCCTATTTAAAAATAGGGGTTTCCAAACTCCCGTGAGGTCTTCATGAAAAAAGACATAATTGCTCAAAGAGAACAACAAACTGGTTGGCTGCTAGTCATACCAGCATTACTAGTTTTAGGATTAGTATTTATCTACCCTATTGGACGTGCTTTTTGGCTGAGTCTATTTACTCAAAATCTCGGTACTCAACTGCAGCCAGTTTTTGGGGGATTTGCTAATTACGGACGGATGGTTGGTGACGGACGTTTTTGGCAGAGTATACAGAATACGGGTATTTTTACTGGCTTCAGCGTAGCGATCGAACTGGTGTTAGGAATGGGAATTGCTTTAGTACTAAATCAGTCTTTTCGAGGACGGGGTACAGTAAGAACGATTACTATTATTCCGTGGGCTTTACCCACTGCTATCATGGGGCTGGCTTGGGCTTGGATATTTAACGATCAGTACGGGGTGGTTAACGATATTTTGCAACGCTTGGGGCTTATAGAAACTGGTATTAATTGGCTGGGCGATCCAACTCTAGCAATGATAGCCCTGGTTGTGGCAGATGTCTGGAAAACAACCCCTTTTATTAGCATAATTCTGCTAGCAGGTTTGCAATCAATTCCTGCCGATCTCTACGAAGCCCATGCAATTGATGGTGCTAATCCTTGGCAAAGTTTCCGCCAGATTACCTTACCTTTGATTATGCCTCAAATCCTGATTGCTCTGTTATTTAGATTTGCCCAGGCGTTTGGCATTTTCGATTTAGTAAGGGTGATGACTGGGGGAGGGCCGGCAGGAGCAACAGAAACAGTTTCTATATACATCTACTCTACCGTAATGCGTTACCTCGATTTTGGTTATGGATCGGCTTTAGTGGTTGTTACCTTTTTATTATTGATTGCAGCCGTGGCAATTACCAGTTTCTTTTTGGTGAAAACAAGATACAATTCTTAGGTAAAGATTTCATTTGTCAATCCCCCCTACGGTAAGCGAGCGGTTATAATTGTTTGACTTTGCGATCGTTAGATATTTTTCTTTTTTATGCTTGAAGTAGATAGCTAGATAGCAATTAAACTCAAAATATCAAATTACACTCCATAAAGATTTTGTTTACGGAAAAGAAAAAATCTGTATTGCGAATATTTTAATGCTTTAAAAAAGCCGTATATTTATTCTATTTGCCTAAACTAAAGACCGAATAATGAACGCGAACATTACCGAGAAAAAAACAAAACAAAAATCTAGAATAGAAAAAAAGGGAATTTTTCTTTGGTTGAGTATATTCTCGATCGTCATATTTTTTTTAATGCCAATTTTATGGCAATTACTGACTTCTTTAAAAGTAAATGCAGATATTTCTGCCGTTCCTAACGTTTATTTGCCTAGCAAAATTACCTTAAAACATTATATAGAATTATTTTCTCGACGCCCTTTTATTGCCTATATCTTTAATAGTGCTTTCGTTTCGATCGCTTCAACAGTTTTGTGTTTGACAATAGGTTCTCCTGCTGCTTATGCCTTAGCAAGATTGCGACTGCCAGGAGAGCAAATTATCATTGCCAGTGTCTTAATTGTCACTCTATTTCCATACGTACTCCTATTTTTAGGACTATTAGAAATAATT
Organism: Prochloraceae cyanobacterium; assembly: GCA_030065755.1. Taxonomy (GTDB): domain Bacteria; phylum Cyanobacteriota; class Cyanobacteriia; order Cyanobacteriales; family JASJDA01; genus JASJDA01. Next base: position 1,701 of record JASJDA010000036.1, read on the forward strand.
AGGGCTGTTGGTTTAGGGAATAATTATCTAGCTTTGATTATTCCTTATACAGCTATTAACCTACCCCTAACAATTTTAGTGATGCGCAGTTTTTTCCAAAAATTACCCAAAGATTTAGAAGATGCTGCCAAGATAGATGGCTATAAAACTATTTCTATGCTTTTGAATATTGTCTTGCCAATGACTATTCCTGCACTAGTAACTACGGGAATTCTTGCTTTTATTTTTGCGTGGAATGAATATATTTTTGCCTTAACTTTTATTACAGAAGAAACAATGAAAACTATACCAGTAGCAACTTCACAATTAGGAGGAGCTACAGTATTTGAAATTCCCTACGGACCGATCGCAGCAGCAACAGTGTTAGGTACATTACCTTTGGTTTTACTGGTGCTGTTTTTCCAGCGCAGAATTGTACAAGGTCTAACTGCTGGTGCGGTTAAAGGTTAAAAGGATATATGTTTGAGATTCTCAATTAGGATAAAGTGGTAAGATGAATATTGAGAATTAAAGATCGGTGACAGCATTTGTTTTCAGTATTTAATGTATTGGCAAGCTTTATCTCCGAAATCTTTACTCTCTCTACACTTCTGATTGAGGAGAAAAATCAATCCATGTCAATATATGTAGGTAATATCTCCTACTCAGTTACCCAAGAAGACATCACAGAGGTTTTTGCCGAGTATGGAACCGTTAAGCGGGTTCATCTCCCCACCGATCGTGAAACAGGTCGCGTACGCGGCTTTGCTTTTGTTGAAATGGAAACAGAAGCAGAAGAAGAGGCAGCAATCTCAGCTCTCGACGGTGCAGAATGGATGGATCGAGAGTTAAAGGTTAATAAAGCTAAACCTCGGGAAGAAAGAGGCTCATTTGGCGGCGGTCGTAGAAACAATCGCTTTTCTTCTCGACGCTTCTAATCTTTAACTTGCAAGATCTCAAACTACCCTGTCAGATCTCTTCGCTCTAACTCTAAAATGTCAAAGTCAAGGCGGATAAAACAAAAAATTCACAACAAACTTGTGAATTTTTAACAGGTTAAAAATAAAAAAAAACTTGGCGCTCCGCAAAGCGGTGCCATCGAGCAATAGCGCTGTGAGGTGATTAATTAACACCACTCCATTTTCGGAATCATTTTACGCTTCTGGGAACTGTTAGAGTTCAAGAAACCGCACCTTTCCCAGAGGTATTTTGCTGTCTTTATAAGGTAAAAATAATGGCTAAACGTCGCAATTTGAAAAAAGAGAAAGCTGAGCGTAACAAAGCGTATGCTCGGCAGTTTCGGAAAAAAACTTCTCGATATGGTTCGAGAAATAAGCGTTTTGGCGGGGGACGTAATGATAAGAAAAAAGATGACGAACAGTTAGCTAGTGACAACGACAATAATAATTAAGATATAACTTTTTGATGGACTTAACTTGCTTAAAGTTAGTCCAACCACTAATATCTTTTTGACATTTTCTAAAACGTGATTGCATTCAGAACAAGTTTTAGAGCTTGGACACCATTGGTCAATATAACTAATAGAAGTTTGGCATTGACACAAAACAGGAAATATGCATAAAGCGATCGCTGATTAAAGAGTATAAAACTAGGTTCGATCTGGCTAGCCAGATCCGCGTAGCGGCGCGCAAATGAGAATATTTATTATTTGCGATCGAGTCCAAGGGGATCGATCGATTACCCCGTATATTTATGATTCGATCGCCACTCCTTCAATATCTTCTTCTGTTAACTGATACAACTGGCGTAACTTCTCTATTTTCTCTTCATCAGCATCCCAGAAACCGCGTCCGTGTGCTTCTATCGCCCTCCCGACAATATTGCGAAAGGCTTCTGGGTTAGCTTCCCTTAACTTGTTCGCCATTTCTGCATCTAGCATATAAGTATCAGCAGCTTGGTCGTATACCCAAGAATCGGTAAATTTAGCCGTACCCCCCCAACCTATTAATGCGGTCATCCTTTGGGATATTTCATAAGCACCACCAGATCCTTGATTTGCCATTGCTTCCGCCCATTTCGGGTTTAGCAACTTGGTACGATATTCTAAACGCAACAAATCTTCTAACTTCCTAGGAGTAGTATCCTTAGAGAAACTTTCGACAAAACTAGCCCCAACTCTCTTACCACTTTGTTTTTCTGCGGCTAGTTTTAGTCCTCCCGTGTTGGCATAATATTCCTGAATGTCGGTCAAACCGTATTCAACCGAGTCTATTTCTTGAACGACGCGATCGCTTGTTTGCAACAACTTAGTCAACACTTCTGGTCTTGCTTGTCCCTTATCTTTCTTTCCATAACTAAACACGTTCCGATTCTTCCAAGTATTAGCCAACTCGTCCCCAGATTCCCAATTACCGTCAACAACTTGGTCGTTAACTAAAGAACCAAAATCACCAGCAGGATTAGAAAATAAACGGGCCGAAGCGTTATCTATTCCTTGCGCCTTCAATTCTAAAGCGTGTTTGCGAATGTAATTATCCTCTTGTGACTCTTCAACTTCAGCCGCACGTTTAAATAGATCGTCCAGCAATTCAATAATATTGACAAAAGTATCGCGGAAAATACCCGAAAGATTCCCCAAAACATCGATGCGGGGGTGTCCTACTTCTTCTATGGGTCTCAACTCGTATCTAACTATCCTTCCCGTCCCTTCTTTTACAGGTGCAGCACCTACTAACTCTAAAAGAATACCCAGAGACTCTCCTTTAGTTTTAATAGCATCCAAACCCCACAATAAAACTGCCACAGTTTCGGGATATTTCCCATGTTCCTCCAAATGCTGGGAGATAATTTTCTTACCTATTTCCCGTCCCCTTTCATAAGCAGCAGGAGAAGGCATCCGATAGGGGTCTAAAGCGTGTATATTTCTGCCAGTAGGTAATACTCCAACACCATCTCGTAAAAGATCGCCTCCAGGTGCAGGAGGAATATATTCTCCATTCAACCCCCGCAATAGATTAGTCATCTCCTCATCTGTTTGCAGCAATAAGTCTCGAATATGTTGCGCTTCTCGATATTTAGATTCTTCTTCTGGTGTAATGGAAATTTGAGTACTACCAGGGGAAACAACTACTTTCATGGCATTTTCTGACAATTCTTCGCCAAAATATGCTTCCAGATACGATCGCATTCCTTCTTCATCTGGCGCTTGACCCAAAGTATGTAACCCCGAAGAAAACAATCTTTGTTCGACTACTTGCAAGTATTCGTATACCTTGACAAAATAGCAACCTAGTGCATTGCTACTAAACAACCTGGAATTTTCTAAAGTAAAATCGATGCCCAGTTTTTCCCCTTCTTCAAAGCGACAGTCAGACTCCAAACCCGTATCGACAATTTTCTGACAAATAGGCTCCCTCAAAGCAGAATTTTTTTCTGGATCTTCTCGATATTCACCAATTAAATCCCTTAACGCCATCAATTCTTTATACAAACCAGCGCGACCGTAAGGAGGAACATTGTGAGAAATTAGTACGCCATAACCCCTGCGTTTAGCGAGAATAGATTCAGAGGGATTATTAGCAGCATAGATGTATAAATTAGGTAGATTTCCTAATAGAATATCCGACCAAGAATAGCCTGTATTTCCTAATGGAGAACCTGGCAACCATTCTACAGTGCCGTGCATTCCGAAATGGACGATCGCGTGGGCTTGAAACTCATTTTGCAACCATTTATAGTAAGCTGCATATTGTGGATGTGGTGTCAAGTCCTTTTCAAACATCAACCGCATTGGATCGCCAGAAATACCCAAAGGAGGTTGTACCCCAATCCAAACATTACCTAGTTGGACCCCACCCACGTGAAAGTCGTCGCCGTAGGTTTTAATACCAGTCGAAGTGAGAGACTTCCATTGCTTTTCGATACGAGTAGTGAAGAGATAACCCAGCCATTTTTCTAGAGTTTTGACGTTGACTTTTGTATATCCGTTATTAATTGTTTCGTCTGCTTCTTTTACGAGTTTTATTAACTCTTCTCCATCTTCAGGTAATTCGCCAACGTCGTAACCTTCTTCTTTAAGTGCGTGGAGAAAATTTATGAGACTGCGGGGGACATTTAATAAAGCTGCCGTCCCCGTCGCGCCATAACCTGGAGGGAAACCGTATAAAATAACAGCAATTTTTCTTTCTTGCGGGGGAGTTTTTCGCAGCTTAATCCAATTTTTGATTCTACCAGTGAGGCGATTGATTCGTTCGGGAATTACGTAAATATCTTCTCCAACTAAACCACCCAGAGGTACAGTATCGATCGCCCCATCTAATTCGGGTAGAGAATACAACACCACACTTTGTAACCCGCCAATACCTTGTCTCGTCCAAGAATGAATATCTTGTATCAGAAGAGGTGCAGCGATAATATAAGGTATATTTTTAGCCTTGAGGATGCGCTTAGCAACTTCTACCTGCCTGCCAGCTTCCATAGATCCAGCAGGACCCCCAACCAGAGGAAAACCAATCGTAGAGACGATCGCGTCTACCTCTACCGCATCTTTAGATAGGGATTTAGTTTCTATATTTCCTTGCTGTCGTTGAGAAGTTTCATAGGAAGTTGTCATCCAGTCTCTAACAGCTACGTGACCTTCTACCCCATTGATAAATATAGGCACGGGTAACAACCCCGCATCTTCAAATTTGCGAATTAATTTAGGAATATAAGGCTGCTTAGTAATAACGTGCTTGCGATATAACAATATACCGATAATTGGGTGTTGGCTGTTTGTTGTTGGCTGTTGGCTGTTTTGATACCAATCTAGATAATCAGATGGAGAAGTAAAATAACCTTCGTAGTCGGGATGAAGTAAACCCATGTTAGGAGTTTCTAATGGGGGAGGAATTTCCCCAACTTCCAACCCCAAATATTTCTCGGCGATCGTCCAAAACATAGAAGAGACATTTTCCGTCCCCCCAGCATTCCAATAACCGTAAATAATCAACCAGTTGCGTAAGTCCTGGACTTTTTTAGCAGGGATGAATTTTAATAATTTCGGACCTGTTTTGAGGAAGCTAATATAACCTGCGAGTTTATCTTCTTCTCTACCACCGCCAAATTTGCTGAGAATAAATTGAATTGGCTTGGGCATTCCTTTGGGTTTGTCGCCGATCGCAAATTTTCCCAACTTAGTCAGACTCATTAATTCTAAGGCTGACTCAAAAACGAGGCGAATGGGAATATTTTGCGCTCTTTCTCGCAGCCACATTACTTGGTCGTAGTCGAATATTAGACTGCTAAAGAATACATCGGCATTTTTGAGGGCTGTTTCTACTACTTCTGGTTTCGCAGCTATTTCACGATCGCTAAATACCTCTATTTCCAACTCCGGACAGCGAGAAGTTGCTATGCGTGCTGCTTTGCGATACAACTCAGCGTTAAAAGATTCAAACCCAGCAATCAAGACGATGCGTTTCATTATGCCCCAAAATCGAAATTATACATTTCTTCACTTCGATCTTAAAGAAAATTTTTGGTTTTCGCTCGCTCGTACTTTTATATTAATACCGACCGACTTCACCCCGAATGTTGTCTGACGATTGTATCTAGCAATAATAAGCGAAAACTATTACGAAAACCAGTGACTCCCCTAGATGTAGCACAATGGATACGACAGGGCGTTGAGGCCGGATGGCAGCCCCAAAAATCGGGAAAACCTTTTCAGGTGAGAGTTACAGGAGAAGATATCGAAAGAATTTAAAAGCGATAAAACCCAATCGAGTAGTGATTATAGTTCGAGAATAGACATTATTCCTGTTAAAGTTTTTTTCCACAATCGTCGAGGAAAAACGCCAAACATACTAGAGCTTTCTACTATATCGACAGTTTCTGTGTCAATTAATTTTTCTAGGGCTTGTATTGCTTTTTTTGGTATTTCAGGTCTTTCTTGACTTAGCTTTTCAACTAGTTTTATAGCACCTATCTGTGGATATTTTGTTATGGTCTCGTTGAGTACTAACTCAGCTATTGGGCCTATATGAAAAGTTAGTTCTTCATGATAGCGAGCCCTAATATATGAGTTGAGAGGTAGATCGTCTTCTACAGCATCTTGACTATTTTGTGCAACTTCGAGCAATTCGTAAGTTGAGATAACAGAATCTTTTTCCTGTGCTGCTTTTAGATCGACCTCACTTTTGTCCGTCGCTTCCAACTGGGTTGTTTGAGGAACTGATTTATTTATTTCTCGATCGACTTGCGCCCAAATTTCCTTAAACTCAAGAGAGTTGATTTTTTCAATTAAATTTAGGTCTTCCGATAATTCTTGAGATGATAAAAACATTAAATTTTCATATAGCTTTTGATTATTATTACTAAGATTATATTTTTATTATTAATGTCAAGCAAGCGATCGCGATCGTTTTTAAATAGCGATCTCCTTTTTACTACAACCAAGTAGAACATAAGTATTGAGACAGGGTATGAGCGTCTACTCCTAACTCAGTGCGATCGTTTGCTGCTAAAATTCCTGCCCGTGCGTGCCACCAAGTAGCAGTAGCAACAATAGCTTCTAATGGAGTCTCAGAGGCGTTTTTTTGAGCCATTAACCCCCCTATTAACCCCGTCAGCACATCTCCACTACCGCCCCTAGCCAAAGCTGGCGTACTGCTACCAATCAGCCATAGAGAACCTGCAGGATGAGCGATCGCAGTTCTTGCCCCTTTTAATAAAATAATGGCTCCACTGTGTTTAGCGGCTTGTCGCGCTGCCTTTAGTGAATCTCGGTTAGAGATGTCGGGGAATAAGCGTTTAAATTCTCCCAGATGAGGAGTTAAAACTGTGGGAGCAACTCTTGAAGATAAACTAGAAATAGTTCCTAACTGGGCAACTATATTTAAAGCGTCAGCATCTAAAACGAGGAGAGATTGAGCTTTTAATACTTTTTCTACTACTGCTGTAGCATTAAGAGTTAAACCTGGTCCGCAGGCGATCGCGCTAAAGTTACTAAAATCCGATGCTAGAGGAGGTAATTCGGCGATCGCCCCCGTGTCTGTTTGAGGACAACCGATAATTAATGCTTCTGGTAGATTGCTGACTAGTATGGATTTGAGAGACTCTGGTACTGCTATAGAAAGCATTCCTACTCCAGATCCCCTCGCACCCAGTCCAGTTAAAATTGCACCTCCTGCATAGCGAAGAGATCCGCAAATTAGTAGCAAATGACCCTGTTTGTATTTATGAGTCACTAAAGGACGAGGTAAAGGCAAGCATTTTTTAGCAACAGTTTCAGTCATCTGCTGAATGGGAGGAGGTTGGGAGATAATCGACCAAACATCCATTGGTGGAATGCCAAAATCTATTCTTTCGGCTTTACCTACATATTCCAAAGCCGAATCTTGAAAAAATGCTAGTTTCCACAAACCCAAACACAAGGTATAGGTAGCCCGTACAGCAGTACCTAAAATCTCTCCCGTATCTGTATGTATTCCAGAAGGAATGTCGATACTTACTACAGGTTTGTGCCATAGATTTAGTTTATTAACAGCAACAGCAAGATTACCAGAGATCGATCGTTCTAAACCAAAACCAAACAACCCGTCAATAATTAACTCGCAATTATTGAGGCGATCGATTTCTTCGTAAACAGGAATTCCTAGATATGAAGCGTATTTAGCGTGTCGTGCGGTTAATTCTTTGAGTTTAGATAGGGGAAGATAAATAGATACTTGATAGCCCTGTAAGTGTAACTCCCTAGCTACTACTAAAGCATCTCCACCGTTGTGACCTGGACCGACTAAAATTCCTACTCGCTTGACCTCAGCGATCGGATATAGTTGTTGGATTACTGTCGCGGTAAGACTTGCTGCCTTTTCCATCAATGCCGCCACTGGCATTCCAGCCTCAAAAATTCGTCCTTCTATTTGACGCATTTGTTCGGCAGTTACCACCACAGATTCTAGTTGTTTTCTTTCCTGTTTCACTTACCCTTTGCTGTTAGCTGTTGGCTGTTTGCATCTCCCCCTATTCCCTATTCCCTATTCCCTATTCCCTCACCTGCGATCGACAGCGACAATTCGCGTCCACAAACCTCGACTTGTTAGTTCTAGAACTAGATCTTGAGCATTTTGTGAGTGTTGAAAAATTCCTGCTTGAATGACACCTCCTTTGCGAAATGCTTTAGGAGCTACTCTTCTGACTTGAGTCAATATTCTTGAACTACTTCCATAGACCTCAACTCGATATCTTTGATTCGAGCGAGTGGTATTTGGGGCTTGAAAATTGTATTCGCGATCGATCCTTGAGTTTTGTTTGGTCTTTTCTGGAGTCCTAATTAAATTGTTACTTTCAGGTATGAGAGGAGGAGGTGGGGGTAAAACCTCAACCACTAAAGGTATTTCTTGCGCTAACGTTACATTAGAGCTAAAAATTGCCAAACAAATTCCTAATGCGACTGACGAGCAATTTTTTATTTGCCTAGAGAATACGGGCGATCTAATCGATCGATATTGTAATTTGCTTGTCATTTTGACGATTACCAATATACTATAGAAAAAAATACTAATTCTAAGAATTAATTACCATAGTTTTAGTTCCATGAATAAAGTTGTAGTCGGCTTGTCAGGTGGAGTTGATAGTTCAGTTGCTGCCGCTACATTACACCATAAAGGATACGAAGTAATCGGTCTTACCCTTTGGTTAATGAAGGGTAAAGGACAGTGCTGTTCGGAAGGAATGGTTGATGCAGCGGCAATCTGCGAACAATTAGATATTCCCCATCATATCGTGGATAGTCGCGAAGTTTTTCAAGCGAACATAGTAGATTATTTAGTATCTGGTTATGAAGCAGGGGTGACTCCTTTACCCTGTTCTCAATGTAATAAAGCGGTCAAATTCGGCCCGATGTTGCAATATGCTAGAGAAAAGTTGGGAGTCGATCGCATTGCTACAGGTCATTATGCTCGCATTAGTTACGATCGAGCAACATCCCGTTACCAATTGTTACGGGCAGTCGATCGCAATAAAGACCAGTCTTACTTTTTATACGATCTGACTCAAGAATTACTGGCAGGATCTCTGTTTCCCTTGGGCGATCGAACCAAAGAAGAAACCAGACGCATAGCTGCTGAATTTGGATTGCTTACCGCAGAAAAGCCAGAAAGTCAAGATTTATGTTTGATCGAATCTCACGGTTCGATGAAGGACTTTTTGGATAAATACATTAACCGCAAGGAAGGGGAAATAGTCGATCTAGAAGGGAAAGTTTTGGGATATCACCAAGGTATCCATCACTACACCATAGGTCAAAGAAAAGGGCTGGGAATTGCTGCTGCTGAACCGTTATATGTGGTTAAATTAGATCCAGTGATGAATCGGGTAGTAGTCGGCAATCGGGCTAGTGCTGGTCTTCCAGAATGCACCATAGGACGCATCAATTGGGTCTCCATACCAGAACCCACCGCACCTATTCGCACCTTAGTACAAGTTCGCTATCGTTCTAAAGCAGTCCCAGTAAATGCCATTCCGTTGGGAGATTCTCGCTTTAAATTGGTATTCGACGAACCCCAATTTGGCATTACTCCAGGTCAAGCAGCTGTTTTATACGATGGAGAATTGCTGCTTGGAGGTGGCATTATCGAAAGACATTGACATACTCTCGCCGTTAACCGCTAGCGCGGTTTAACGGGAGATTATAACACCTTGCGCGTTGCTAGCTTTCTGCTTCTTACTGTGCCAACTAGAGTAATGTAACCAATACTCCCCGTCGCATCCAGTATTAAAGTCAGTGAAGAGGTCGCCCTCTCCACTGCTCTCCAAAACCGTGCTTGATAGTTTCCCATCACACGGCTCCTCAATGAAATAGCGTTTGTCATGCGCACGTCAATCAAGGAACTTGTGAATAATATTATGTGTTATCCCTGGGATCAAAAGTCCCCTACCTCTATAGGTAGAACGTCTCTCTCGTGGTTTAAATCCATGAGGGAGACCTGATAACTGATAACTGATAACTGGTAACTGTTTTAACGGGAGTCCTCTCGCGACATTTAAGATAGGGAATAGGGAAAAGTGACCTTCCCGCGACGGCGGATTTGTAACTTTAGGATTCGATAGAAGCTTTTCGGGTATGATATTACATCAGCGATTGAGAAATATTTAATCAGTTTAAGCTCGACTATGTTAGCTAAACGAATCTTACCCTGTCTGGATGTTAAAGCTGGACGAGTTGTTAAAGGAGTAAATTTTGTTAATCTTCAAGATGCTGGCGATCCAGTAGAATTGGCACGAGCTTATAACGAAGCGGGTGCAGATGAGTTGGTGTTTCTCGACATCACTGCTACCCACGAAGACCGCGATATTATTATCGACGTTGTTTACCGTACAGCCGAACAAGTATTTATCCCTCTTACTGTTGGCGGTGGCATCAGTTCCTTAGAAAGTATTAAGAGTTTGTTAAGAGCTGGAGCTGATAAAGTGAGCATAAATTCTGCGGCAGTAAGAGACCCCAATTTTATTAATCGAGCCAGCGATCGCTTTGGATCTCAGTGCATAGTTGTGGCGATAGATGCAAGACAGCGCAAGGATCCTAACAATCCTGGTTGGGACGTTTACGTTCGAGGAGGAAGGGAAAATACTGGTCTTGATGCTATTGAATGGGCATCTGAAGTCGCACGAAGAGGGGCAGGAGAGCTACTCGTCACCAGTATGGATGCAGATGGAACCCAGGCAGGATATGACTTAGAGCTTACTAGAACTATTGCCGATCGGGTAGAAATACCAGCGATCGCCTCTGGTGGTGCGGGAAATTGCCAACACATTTACCAAGCCCTAACGGAAGGGAGAGCAGAAGCCGCGTTATTGGCTTCCCTACTGCATTACGGGCAATTGAGTATCAAAGAAATTAAGGCTTATTTAGGCGATCGTCAGGTACCAGTGCGCCCCCTGAAAACAGAAAATTTTTAGATTATTAAATTTCAGGAAATACTCATTTATTAATAAATATTGTGTATTAAAATGGGTGTAAATTAACATTTCTTAAAAAATGTTGGCGTTCATTCTCATTTTTGACGTAGCCTTAGTGGCTTGGTCTCTACATCTAATGCAGGAAGCTGTTACTAAGCGAGAGTTTTCCTTAATGTTTGCTGGTACTTTAGTCGCCCTATCAGCAGCAGCAATGTTAGTGGTATATTTTCTCATGGTACATTGCATGAGCTATCTAACTAGCTCTAGCTACTCGTACTATTACTAAAATAAATCCTATATCAATTTCTTGACTAGAGAAAAAATTTAGGTTAAGGTAAAAAGCAGTCTTTTAGGGGTTATAGCTCAGCTGGTAGAGCACCTCAATGGCATTGAGGGGGTCAGCGGTTCGAGTCCGCTTAGCTCCATAATTGGCCTTGGCTCAGTACGTAAAGCGTGATTTTTCATATTCGCGATCTCTCCCCTAAAGTCCAGTTATTAGGACTGCTAGGACTAAAATTGGAGTTTAAACACTGGTTTGGGGGTGATTAAATTTGGTTTGTAACCGTTTGTTCCAAATATTTTTGTATTCCTTCCCTCGTTTGTATGAAGTTCGCTACTATCTTTTGTCCCAGGAACTTTTCGAGTGTACTGGCAATTTGCTTCTTCAGAAACTGAGGAACCCCCTCAATCGACTCTGGATTGATTCTCAACTCAGTCCGATTCTCAATTACAGTAGTGCCATTTTTTGACAAAAAGCGGTTCTGACCCGCGCAAAATACTGCTTTAGTGAAAGCCTGAGTCTCAATTTGCCACTCAAGAGTAAAGTTGGATTCGTCCCAAGTTTGGTACTCAGTCCAAGAAAGCATGGCTTCACTTAGTATAGCTCTAAGTGCTAGAGGAATCTGGCCGCCACCACGCCAAAAGTTAATGCAGTAAATCCGTTCATTTTCACAGCGACGGGATTTTAATTCGATATCGCGGACATTAGGCATATAAGGAACCAGTTCCCTCAGCTTATCTCGGTAAGTAATATAGACTAGAGAGCGAGGAAAGGGAATGGAGAGATTGGCATTAATAAGCATTGCCAATTGTTGAATAAGAACCGAGGACATTCATAAGTTGAATGGGCGCTCTGCCATCGCAGAATCCGCCCATTCAAGGAAAGACATATTTCATTTGCCAAGGTTTCCTCTTTAACCTATTTTTATGGGAACCGCTCTTATAGTTTCTCTTTTGCTCCTTTCATAGTCGCCTCTTCCTAGAGCCTAGTTTGGTATTTGTTTCCTCTCTGGAAACTTAACCACTTATTCTATGGCAAAGGTAGATTAACTTAGAGCTCAATTCCATAATAACATTTATTCAAAGTAAGAGTTGGAAGCGATCGCGATATTCTCTAAGATCGACTTAAGAGAATTCTACTAAAAGGCTCGATTATGCAGGTAACAAAGTGTCTTCACACCGCTATTCTCGTTTCTGACCTCGAAAAAGCAGAAGAATTCTACAGTAATGTCATAGGTCTATCAAAAGTAGACAGAATTCTTAAATATCCAGGTGTTTGGTATCAAGTAGGAGAATATCAGATTCACTTGATAGTTCATCCCAATCTGAAAAGGGAACTACAAAATCAGGAAAAATGGGGTCGCAACCCCCACATAGCTTTTGCTGTTGCTAATTTGGGAGAAGCCATAGCATGCTTGCAATCTAGCGGACATCAAGTGCAAATGAGTTCGTCTGGTCGTCCAGCTTTCTTTACCCACGACCCCGATGGCAATATTATCGAAATAAGCCAAGTAAATTCTTAATTGCCTATCTTTTTTCGAGGCGTGGAAATAATTGCCTATCTCTACAGCGATCCTCTGCTAGACTCTCTACCCAGTCCAGAAATTTGGGGTCAAGAAGTCGATCGCGTATATCAAGACTTGGGAAAGCGACAGCAACTTTTGCAACTAATAGAAGATTGCCAAACTAAACCCCCCAATTATCTTTTAATTCGCCGTTTAGAGGAACTTGGAGATACTTTAGAAGAAGTCGGCGATCGCCTCACTCAATTAGAATCTTTGGGAGTAGAAATAGTAGCCACAGAACAAGATTACACTTCTTCTGAACTTAAAAAAGCAAATTTAGCCAAAATACTGGAAGAAATTGCCAATAATCAGCGCTGCCGTCGTCTAAAACAAGGACACGCCCGCAATCGGCTAAAAACCCTCCCACCACCAGGTAAAGCTCCCTACGGATATCGTAGAGGGAAAGATAGATATATTATCGATCGCTCTACCGCCCCAGTAGTAAAAGATTTTTGCGATCGCTTTTTGCTATTTGGTTCTTTGCGAGGTGCGGTGCGCTACTTAGAAAAAAGGTACGGGAAAAAGATTTCTGTCTCCACAGGTCGTCGCTGGCTGACTAGCCCAGTTTATCGCGGTAACTTAATCTATCAAAACAGCGAGATTATTTCTAATACCCACGCAGCGATTATTTCTAGGGAAGAAGCAGCACAGATCGATCGCTTGTTGCGTCGCAATAGTCGTTTACCCTCGCGCACTGCTAGCGCACCCCGATCGCTTGCTGGTTTAGTGGTTTGTCAGCAGTGTAACTCGCACATGACCGTTACCCGCGTTACCACCAGAGACAAAAAACGAGAATATCTTTATTTACGCGCCCTAGATTGCCCTATAAGCCCTAAATGCGGTGCTATTAGCTACGATCGAGTCCTAGAAAAAACTATCGAGAAAATTTGCCAAGATTTACCTGTTGCAGTAGCGCAGATGAACTTACCTAGTGCAGAGGGTATTAAGGGAATGTTGGGGGCTGAAATTGCTAAGAGAGAAGAGATTATAGCTAAATTGCCCACTTTACAACAGCAGGGGATTTTAGACGAAGAGACTGCCCAATTACGCAATTATAAACTACGCGCGGAAATCTCTTCCTACCAAATCAAATTAGCTGGTTTACCTCCAGTAAATTTACAAGAATTAGCGCAAACCGTTTCTATTGCTCAATTTTGGCAAGATTTATCGGAAGCTGAAAGGCGATTTTATTTTCGGGAATTTATTAAACAAGTAGAAATTGTTCGTCAACAAGAAAATTGCTGGAAGCTAGAAATAGTATTTATTTTTTAGAGACAATCTCAGTAAATCGGATAATCTCTTCTTATCACCTTTGTTAAGGCGAGCGAAATTTTTTTTTGAGTTTTGACGCAAATATGGCTCCTCTACCTAACTACCGCCCCAAACAACTCTCTTTAGGCCCTTTGGAGACAGAAATCTTAAATATTGTCTGGGAATTAGGATCTGTAACTGTTAAAGACGTACACGATCGTATTTTGGCAGATCCAGACCGAGAATTAGCCTATACTTCAGTCACCACCGTACTTAAACGCTTGACTAACAAAGGGTGGCTCGCTTGTAATAGAAAAGGACGTGCTTATAGATGGGAACCGCTAGTTTCTGCCCAACAAGCACGAGCAATTAAAGCTTACGATCGACTCCATCACTTTCTGGCTATTAGTAACCCCGACGTAGTTGCCTCTTTTGCTGATAGTTTGGATACTGCTAGTTTAGAAAAAATAGAAGAGATCGCCTCCCGTATAGAAGCAGTGCGCCGTCAACGCCAGGAGGAAGAATAATGCATTTTTTTATGATTCTCACTGCTTTAGCACTAGCTGTTATTCTGAGATTGCTAAAATTGCCAATAGGTAAAAATTGGCGACAGCGGTGGCATCGATCGCTGTTTGTGTTCCTTTTACCTCCCCTACTCCTGTTAATGACTGTTTCGAGCATACTTTGTATGGGGCCTCAAGGACATATGTTAGGCTTACAGGCAAGTTGGTTGAGTTATTTATTAGCTGGATTTTTTGTTGGTATTGCTATTATATTGCTCCTCAAATTGACATATCTCGGATATCTTTGCGAGCGACAGGTTAGGGAATATTCTCAGCAGTTAGTAGCAGGAAAAATGGCGCGTATTTTAGAAATAGATTTTCCCTACAGCGCCCAAATCGGCTTTTGGCATTCCGAACTAGTAGTGAGTAGAGGTTTATTAAATAGTCTCGATAGAGAACACTTAAAGGCAGTTTTAGCCCACGAACAAGCCCATTATTATTATCGGGATACTTTCTATTTTTTCTGGTTGAGTTGGTTGCGCTCTTTGACTGCGTGGTTGCCCAATACCGACACTCTCTGGCAAGAGCTTTTATTATTAAGAGAAATGCGTGCCGATGCTTGGGCGGCTGAAAGAATTGATGCTTTGCTTTTAGCAGAATCATTGGTAATAGTAGCTAAAAATGCGATCGAGTCAGATGACTTGAATTTTTCTGATGATTTTTGTGCTGCACTAAGTTGTAGCGTCCCTCGCGATCGACTTGCAGAAAGAATTGATGCTTTATTATCTCAACCAAACTTATTGCCCTCTTCTAGTTATTATTGGTATTTAAGTTCGATATTTTTCGCACTTCTTCCCCTGACAATGGTGCCGTTTCATTATTGACTTATCTTGAAATTATTAAATAAATGAACATTTTTTTAAAAAACACTGATATTATAGATTGGGAACACGTAGAAGTTCTTAATTTAGCCAAAAAACTTGCAGCAGAAACAGAAGAAGAAATTGTCAAAAATTGTTTTGAGTTTGTTAGAGATAAAATCAGTCACAGTTCCGATTATCAAATGAATCCTGTTACTTGTAAGGCTTCTGAAGTGCTAACAAAAAAAACAGGTTATTGTTACGCTAAAAGTCATTTACTAGGAGCCTTATTAAGAGCCAATGGAATTCCAGTAGGTTTTTGCTATCAAAGATTGAGCGTTTACGAAAACGGCGAACCTTATTGCTTACACGGCTTTAATGCTGTCTATTTGACTGGAATTGGTTGGTATCGTATCGATGCTAGAGGCAATAAAAAAGGCGTAAACGCTCAATTTACACCGCCAAAAGAACAGTTGGCTTATAGTATTAATTTTCCTGAAGAAGTAGACTGCAAGAGAGTATTTTCAGAACCTTTACCAATAGTAGTAAAAGCATTGCAAACTTATAAAAGTTGGAATGAATTATTAAATAATCTCCCAGATCTTCCAGCAACAAAATTAAGAGAATTTGATTCTAGAATAGAGCCAAAATATGTTTTTTAATTAGTTGTTGATTTAGTAGCGATCGCTAGCGATCGACGTTTTAAATGCATAATTGTTGTATTTTGTCAAGATAGCAAGGCAAATATTTTTGGCGACAAAACTATTATTATTAACTTTTGTAAATTAACTGAAATACCTGTTAAACTAGGAAAGTTGTTAAATATAAAGAAAAAATAAACTTAGATCTACTCACCCATAATCGGCTAATCATTTGTAGCTGACCTAGTTTCCATGCGCCAAAATTCCTGTTATTTGCCTAATAATTAATTGAGAATACATGAAAGCATCAATAATTAGACCAAAAGAAAATTCACAACTACCAACCATTCCTTCGCAATTAACTCTAAGAGATATTATCAAAACTCTTCCTAGTGAAGTCTTTACTAAAAATATGACCCAAGCTTGGCTGACAGTCATAGTGAGCGTTTTATGCGCAGCAGTAGGCTATTTGGGATTAATCTTATCTCCTTGGTGGTTACTACCACCATTATGGGTATTTACTGGTACTACTTTAGCTGGTTGGTTTGTCATTGGACATGATTGCGGTCATCGTAGTTTTGCTAAGCGAAACTGGGTTAATAACCTAGTCGGACAATTGCTAATGTTGCCTTTAATGTATCCTTTCCATAGTTGGCGAATTTTACACAACCATCACCACAAACATACAAATAAATTAGGTGTCGATAATGCTTGGGATCCTTTAACTGTAGAAGTTTACGAGACTATGCCAGGTTGGGTAAAGTGGTGGTACCAAAGAATTCGAGGCAACTTTTGGTGGATTGGTTCAATTGTTCATAAGGTACAGCTACACTTTAATTGGAGCAAATTTGAGGGCAAAGAACGGCAACAAATTAAATTTTCTGCCATCTTAGTTTTAGTTACTGGAACTATCTTTTTTCCTACTCTCCTTCTAACTACAGGAATTTGGGGATTTGTCAAGTTTTGGCTACTTCCTTGGCTGATATATCACTTTTGGACTAGTACTTTTACCCTAGTCCATCACACCATGTCAGAAATTACTTTTAAACCCCCTGCACAATGGAACGAAGCAGAAGCACAGTTAACAGGTACTGTTCACTGCGATTATCCCTTTTGGGTAGAGTTTCTCTGCCATCATATTAATGTCCACATCCCACACCATGTCTCTACTGGAATTCCTTCTTACAACCTCCGTAAAGCTCATGAAAGTCTGAAGCAAAATTGGGGTGAATATATCTACGAGTGTAAGTTCTCATGGGATTTAATGCAGAAAATTACCACTCAGTGTCATCTTTATGATGCGGAAGCAAATTATATTAGTTTTACTCAACACGATCGAGCTAAAAGCCTGAAAGCAAATATCATCTAGCTTTTGACACTCCCACGGCTGAAAGCGCGTGGGATTCTTGGTTCAAAGACAAAACTTACTCTAACAGGTTCTCACCAGCTAAAATAGCGGTTTCATCTCCCCAAGCTTGAAATCCCGTATGCCCTACGGTACTCAATCCAATAGAGAGTATGTTCCTAGCTGCGTTTTCATCTCTATCTAAGACGCAGCCACACTTGCATTGATGTGTTCGGGTACTGAGTGTCTTAGTTACTTTTGCTCCACACTCCGAACAGTTGACCGATGTATATTGTGGTGGCACAGCAACGGTTATTTTGCCAAACTTATACCCAAAATACTCTATCCATACTCTAAATTGATACCACCCCGCGTCAGTTATTGACTTGGCCAGATTATGATTTTTGACCATGTTCGCTACTCTCAAGTCTTCATAGGCGACTACATCATTAGATGTGATTACGCACCGTGCCAACTTTATGGCATGGTCTTTACGCTGCCTGCTTATCTTGAGGTGCTTGATGGCGTATCTTTTTCTAGCCTTATGGTAGTTGCTAGACTGAGGCTTTTTACCTAAAACATACTTCTTAGACTTACGACGATTGCATCGATTGAGAGCTTTTTCCCCTTTTCGATAAAATCTAGGGTTCTCAATTTGATTCCCCTTATCGTCAGTATAGAAGTGATTCAGTCCTACATCTAAGCCAATTTCCGAGTAGGATGGTTCTACTTTTTCTCTAGTGTCTACATCGACCAAAAACTGACAATAGTAGCCATCAGCACGTCTAACTATCCTGACTCGCTTAATCTGTTTCTCCCTGTACCAGAGTAGATTGCGAGTACCTTTTAGCTTAACCTTGCCAATGGCTTTTTTGTCAGAAAAAGTGATGTATTTCCTATCATCCGATAACTTCCAGCCAGTAGTTTTGTATTCTACCGAACGAGAATGTCTGCGGAACTTAGGAAAACCTTTCTTACCAGGAATATTTTTCTTGCAGTTGTTGTAGAAACGAGATATGGCTGCCCAGGCTCTATCGGCACTAGATTGTCTCGCCATTGAGTTGAGTTGGGCAGCAAAGGAAAATTCAGCAGCCAGAACTTTGCAGTAAGCACTCAAGTCATATTTGCCGACTCCTTTATTGTCCATCCAATAGCGCAAAGCTTTATTACGGATAAACTGAGCTGTTCTGATTGCTTCATCTATTGCCAAACACTGTTTATGCTTGGCGTATATCTTCATTTCTAAAACTAGCATACTATTATGCTAGCATATCAGCGTAACTTTTTCGACTAAAATATCATTAACGCTGACTGCGGATAAATCCGCTATTAGTTTTCATCCCAGGTCTAAAGACACTGGGCTTTCAACTGCGTCGATTACTGTAATTAGCCGATCGCCTTTTCGAGATGAACTGGAATTACGCCAAAAGCAATTAATTTTGCGGGAATATCTCGCAACAATGGCCACCGCAAGAAAAATGGTGGTTGTTTAAAGGATTGGTTTGAATCTAAAGCACGAGCAATAATTTGTTTTTGTATTAAAACCTGAAAAGCTTGAATGACTCGCGTGGGTAATTCTCGCTGACGCTGTATTTGAGCTAAATCTGGCAACCAAACTCTACCTGCTTTTAGAGAAGGACTGAGAATATTCGCTGCCACGACAGCATCTTGAATGGCATAATTAATACCAACTCCACCCACGGGAGACATTGTGTGTGCGGCATCTCCGATCGCTAAGAAACCAGGTCGATACCAGCGAGTGAGTCGATCGGAGTTAACCGATAAAAAAGCAATTTGACTCCATTCTTGCAAACAATCTACTCTGTCTTTTAACTCTGGTACGAGATCGGCGATCGAGTTTCTTAGTGCTTCTATTCCTTCACTACGGACTCGATGGTAACTTCCTTTGAAGATAATATAACCGACTTGTAAAGTATCTTTGCGATCGATAATTACTGCCATATGGCCCCTTTGGATGCGCCCTTTCAATCCTTCTAACCAGCTATCGTCACTGGGAATGCGGGGAAGAGAAAACCACAAAACATCCATTGGTGGAGACGTGGAGACACTTTGCAAACCTGCTTTTTCTCGTAAATGGGAACAGCGTCCGTTTGCTCCTACTGTTAATGTTGCCCTGATTTCGTGCCAGCCACCATCTCCTTTGTAACGCACTCCTAAAATCTCGCCATTTTCTTCTACTAACTCGCGAACGTTCGCTCCCATAATCAGTTTAAAGTTAGGGTAGGTTTTCGCTTCTTCTACCACTGTTTCTAAAAAGCGAACTTGAGGCAATATCGTAATATAAGGATATTTTGTTTTTAACAGGCTCAAATCGACAAATTTTATCGAACTTTCAGTAGTCTCGAATACTCCTTGACTTACTTTAGAATGGGCCATTGCTAGCAAGCGATCGGCTAAACCCAATTCCTCCATTATTTCCATTATTGATGGGTGCAGGGTATCGCCGCGAAAACTGCGATCGAAGTCTTTATGGGCTTCTAATAAGGTTACATCTATTCCTTGACGGGCTAATAACAAGGCTAATACCGTTCCAGCAGGTCCGCCACCGACGATCGCGCAAGTTGAGTACTCCATAATTTTATCTCTCTTTTATATAAAAAACTGAACCGTATAGTTTCATAATACTCAAAAAAAATAGGGATTTTCTGGAGCTTTAAAAAAAGTTAACGTGGCGCGCTTATTTTTTAGTCCGAAGCGCGATCGAACCTGCTCTTTCCTAGGCAAAAATATCTAATGATATCTACTATTAAGCTATAAATAACATTAGGTTTTTCTTAAAATAATTGTACTATAATAATTGTATTCCCTTAGGATTTACCAGAGGATAACCCTAAGCCACGTGGTGCTTGCCGTAAGCAACACGGACTATTCAACCGAAGAAAGCCCCAGAGGGAATTCTTTTATCAGAGATGGTAACAAGATAGGTTTAAAACCTCCTTCAAAGTGAGTAACGCTTGAATAGTAAGTTTAGCTCAGTCACCGATGGAGCGAAACTATTAATAATACTGCTATTAGTAGTTATTGATAGGTTTTTAGTAGGTGCCAATAAAATTAACCCCCCGCATAAATAAGGGGGTGTTTTAATTTAGAGATTTTTGAATTGATTTTCAAGATCTTCTAATTCTGCATCAACTGCTGAATCTGAGCCAGATTTTTCTTTTTTTGCTGATGGTAATTCTCCTGCGGGTTTAGAAGTACCAGCTAGCTGAGCCTTCATTGCTGCTAATTCATCTTCTACCCCACTACCCCCTTCTAACTGAGCAAACTGTTGTTCCAAACTAGAACCTTGAAGCTCTGATGCTGACTGAGATTCAGCTTCTAGTGCTAAGACCTTTTCTTCCATGCGCTCGAAGGCTGCCATAGCGCCACTAGTTCCTATATTATTCAAGGTACTTTGTAGCTCTTTGTTGGCTTTAGCAGCTTTAGCTCTTGCTTGGAGTATATTTTTCTTGCTCTTAGCTTCAGCAATTTTACCCTCTAAGTTTTTGAGGGTACCTTTAAGGGTTTGCACTTGATTACTTTGTGCGTCGAGCTGTAATTTTAAACTATTAGCAGTGTCGGCATAATTTTTTTTGCGTACTAAAGCTTGACGAGCGAGGTTTTCATCTCCTTTGCTTAGAGCTAATTGCGCTCGCTGTTGCCATTTTTTGGTTTCTGCTGAGCTATTGTTGTATTGCTGCTCGGTTCGTTTTTGTTCTGCAATTGCCCTGGCTACCGCTTGACGCAATTGTACCAGTTGCTCTTGCATGTCTATTAATGCTTGCTCTAGTATTTTTTCTGGGTCTTCAGCTTTGCTAATTAGATCGTTAGTATTAGCTCTAATAACTCTGCCTAGACGATCGAATAATCCCATGATGCTATTCTTATTTTATTCAGGATGGTTATTTTTACCCAAAATTTATTTGGTTTTATAGCCTTGAGTTAAAAGGGCGGCTTTGCAAGCCCTTTAACCCGATCGTTTTTGATATCTCCGTTGAGTAAGGTTAAATTTATTTTTTTAGGTTTTGATATATTATTCTAGATACTTTAGCATAAAGTCTGACAGTAAAGGTATTGAAAAGTCCCGCATTCGAGCATTCGACCATTCAAAAGTAATAAGCCCGATCTCGCAGAGAGCCGCTCCGCAGCGCGGGGATTCAAACCACCGTACGTCGCCAATCCGACGTTACCTTAATACTACCTACTTTGTTGGCTTTGAGTTTAGATATTTTGGTATGTAACATTTGCAAATCTTGGTTTAGCCAAAGCGATCGACTTATAATTTATCGCTCGGTAGAAAATGGAGGGATATTCACTCCCTCTCTTGCAGGCTGAACTATATAAGATTTAGTCAGATGTGGACGCATAGAAGGAGGTAATAAAGCTGAAGCTAAATCAGAATATGCTCCTGGTATAACTTGAGGGCTATTAGTTACAACAGCTGCAGAGTTAGGTTGGTTAGCAGCTGAGGACTTATTGCTATTGGCTTGCAGAGTTGCGATCGTATCTAAATCTAAGTTAACAAATTCTTTAACTGCTAAATTAGGAACGTTGGCAACAGTTGGCTCTGATGAAGTTTCTAATTGAATTGCTGTAGTTTGAGTTTTAAAGAATTTCTCTTTTGGGATCGATGCTAAACCCAAGAGAATATTAGCGCCTAGGAAAATCAATATTGAACTTATTCCTAGGGGAGTTAGTAGCCTAGGTGTCTTACTCTTACTTTTGGCGGAGGGGATGGGGCAAATTAGATCCGATCGAGATTCTAAATAAGGCTCGAGGGATTGATTATCGGTTAGGGTCTGTAAAGGAGCTTTATCTTTTAGAGGTACTATCTTAAAAAATAGAAGCACTGACTGACCCAGCAAGGAAAAATGTTCTGTAGCAAGAGAAAAGCTTCTTTGTTCTCGGGTTGAGTCAGCTTCGCTACGATTATAAGATTGCAACTCTATATTATGTTGGTTAGGAACTGACAATCCCTCGACCTGGCTTATTTCTGTTTGTTGATGGCTATGGCAGTTTAATTTTTCTTCTGGGTGCGAGCAATTTTCGTTTTGAGTCTCAGTCGCAGGATATTTTGTCATTAGCCTATTTACAACAATGAGTTTTTTAGATTTTGTTGTGGAAGTTGATTTTTTTCTCGTCTTCGCTGTAGTTTATTACAACTACTTGTAAAAATCAATTTATAGGTTAATTTGTTGAGCTAATTTAATTTTAAATACTTATATTTTTTTTGCAATTTATGTCTTTTAATTCTATCTCTAAGTTATTAGAAGCACTTGAAAAACAGCCTGGCTGGGAACAACAGCGCCAGTATCGCCGCTTAGTTCAATTGTGGCAGGGGATAGTAGGAGAAAAAATTGTGCCCCACACTCGTCCTCTATACATTTCTCGCCAGGTTTTGTGGGTGGCAACCTCTAGCTCAGTTATAGCTCAGGAGCTTTCTCTCAAAAGATACAGCTTGTTAAAAAAGTTGAACGATCGGTTGTCAGATCCCCTAGTTGACGTTCGTTTTTCTCCAGCTAGATGGCACGATCGCAATACTCGCAAGGCTGATAGTTTAAATCTTTGTGCTTCCAACGAACGAGAACATCCGAGTCAGTGGGCGATCGACGAAGAGCTATCTTCCTCAAAACATTTACCAGAGGGAAACGATCCTAAAACGGCTTTCGCTCGCTGGGCAAAATTTATTCAAGATCGATCGCATTCTCTGTCTGTTTGCCCTGTGTGTCAATCTCCCACTCCTAAAGGAGAACTTCAACGCTGGGATATGTGTGCTTATTGCGTCTCGAAGCAGTGGGCGCAAAGCGATCTAGATAAGACTTAAACAATTTATCGTTAATACTACTCTAATTCCAATTTTTTTGCCAATAAAATGAATCTTTTATCTAATTTTGTATCCGAACGTTAAACAATAATAAAAACAAAATAAATACTAAATCAAGGTCTGGGATCGCTAAAACCTATATCAGATCGTGTCTTTACAAAGGCTGAACTCGTTTAAATAATGAACTATAAAACTTAAAAGAATCCTGCATCTGGCCAACATATACAGCTTTATTTAAGAGAAACGCAATGAAAGTACAAAATTTTTTCATATCTACTTGTCGCTACTGCCGTTACTATAAGCACGAAGGTCGCAGGGGCGGTATGTGCCACAGGCTAGAGGTGCCAGTTGAATCTCAATGGAAAACTTGTAGTTTAGCCATTCCTCCTTTTGGATCTGCTTGGAAGACTATTAGACCTATTGGAGAAATTAATAATCTCGTAGAAACAGCAGGAGCAGACACAGTAGTCAAATCCACCTTTAATTTGAATAAAACTACTTCCTCAGCTTCCCGATCGAATCAAAAAACTGATTTTTCTCAAAAGTCTATTAAACAATTATTCGTTTAAAAAATTCTTTTTTTTTGCTAAGCTAGCCCAATCGATCGCCCGCTCGCTTCGATATCTAATCAAAAAAGCGCGTTTATAAAAATACAAACATCTCTAATCTCAAATGTTAAAAAATTAAAGGGAATAGGGAATAGGGAACAAGAAATAACTTTTCCCCGTTCCCTTTTCCCTCTAAGGCAACAGCCTTGGTGAGATTCTCATGATTAAGCAGCCTTATGTTGCTTAATTTTCTCGACTAAAGCCTTAACTTTTTCAAATAGTGATTTCTGGGAAATAAGACCAGGGATGCGATCGATTACTTCCCCTTTCTGAAAAAATAAAATAGTTGGTATTGCTTCAATGCGATATTTAGTCGCTAAAGCTTCGTAATCCTCCACATTTAACTTACCGACTTTAACAACCTCTTGATACTCTGCTGCCAAGTCTGAAATAATAGGATTCATTACTCGACAAGGCCCGCACCAGGGTGCCCAAAAATCTACTACTACAGGAATATTGCTCTCGATTACTTCGGCTTCAAAGTTCTCTTCGGTTAGAGTAATATATTTAGCAGTCTCAGACATCTTTTTTTTTCCTTTTGATTCTTAGTTATTAGTTGGCACGCCAACCGCGCCTTTTCACACCCTACTTCTAACTTTGAATTTCTCCAAGTGCTGCTACAATCTCTTCGGGTTCGAGACGCTTGGTATAATCTGGATCGACAAAGGCACTAATTACTTTTCCATCGGCAGCGACTACGTAAGTAGCAGGGAGCGGTAATTCAAAGGTTTTATCTCCGTTATGTGCGAGTAGATCCACGCCAAATCCTTCGTAAATGGGGCGCAATTCTTCGGGTAAAGTAAACACTAAACCAAATTCTCTAGCTACTTTATTACCTACGTCCCTCAACACCTCAAAGGTCAACTCATTTTTCTCGGCGGTAGAAAGGGAATTATCGGGTGTCTGAGGAGAAATAGCAACTAAACTCGCACCATTAGCTATAATCTCCGGTAATGCTTTTTGCAAGGCCCGTAACTCTAGATTGCAGTAAGGACACCATTGACCTCGATAGAAAGAAATTACTACTGGCCCCTCAGCTAGAAGCGATCGCAGCGTTATTTCTTTGCCTATTGCGTTAGTCAAGGTAAATTCAGACACTCGATCGCCAACTTTTAAACTGCGGTCTGCGATACCAGATTTGACTAAATCCTCCGTCGCTTTGTCCATTGTTTGTTCGTATTAGGAGCAAAAAAAACAACTAAATTAACAGTTGTCAGCGAACAGCGAACAGTTATTAGTTGTCAGCTAGCAATTATCAACGATCGATTGATTCAAAAATGAATTCACAACTGTTTACTGATAACTGTTCACTGATAACTGATAACTGTTTTAATCTAGAGCCGAAAGTGCGACCTTGGCGATATCTCTCAAGAATTTAGGATCGGGATTTACTTTTGAAATCACGCGCAAACCTTGTAAATTACAGGTGAGGTAACGAGCTAATGCCGTTACGTCCCGATCGCCACCGAGTTCGCCTTTTTCCTGGGCTCTTGATAAGGCTTTTTTAAAGGCATTTTCAATTCGTTTGAAATCAGCAGCAATTTGACTGGCGGTATCCGCGTCGTGGGGACATACTTCTACTGCAGTGTTGACGAGCAAGCAACCTTTTCGGTCTTTATCTGCTACCGCTCGATCGATGAGGTTGTAAAAGCGATCGATAATAACTTGTTTGGAAGCACCAGGAGCTTCTAAAGCAACAATCAATTTCTTAACTACCGCCTCGTTATAGTGTTGGATTGCTGCTAAAAACAGGGACCTTTTATCGCCAAAGGTATCGTAAATGCTGCCTCGGTTAATACCCATGTTTTCGACCAAAGTTTGCACTGAGGTTCCTTCGTAGCCGTAGCGCCAAAAGGTTGCCATGGCTTTCTCTAGTACAACTTCGCGATCGAACTCCTTGTGTCTTGCCACAATCTTTTTTATCAACTCTAAACTTACTTTAACAAATTCTGTACTTATCATTCCAGAATTATTTCAGAATTAAGATTTTTCTCCAGCATGATAGGAACTGCGGACTAAAGGACCAGAACGAACGTGAGAAAACCCCAGAGAACGAGCAATAGCTCCTAATTTTTCAAATTCTTCGGGTCTCCAATATTTTTGTACGGGTAAATGAGCCAGGGAGGGACGCATATATTGACCGATGGTAATGCGATCGCAACGGCTCCCGCGCAAATCTTCGAGGGTTTCTACGATTTCTGCTTCTGTTTCCCCCAGTCCCAACATCAAACCAGATTTAGTAGGAGTACTGGGGTCTAGTTCTTTGACCCAGCGAAGGACATTGAGAGAGCGATCGTACTTAGCACCCCGTCTAACAGATCCTTGTAGCCGCCTTACCGTTTCTATATTGTGATTGTAACAAGCGGGTTTAGCTGCTACCACCGTGCCGACTCGTTCTTTCTGGGTTTTTTCCCTTCCCAGACCAGAAAAAAAGTCTGGTGTCAAGACTTCTATTTGAGTTTCGCCACATAAAGAGCGAATAGTTTCCATAACTTTAACGAACCAACCAGCGCCGCCATCTATGAGGTCGTCTCTAGCAACAGAAGTTAGAACTACATAGCGCAGACCTAATAATTTTACTGCCTGGGCTACTTTTTGAGGTTCTTCGGGGTCTAGAGTCATCGGAGATCGACCTTTATCGACTTGGCAAAAAGCACAGGAGCGGGTGCAAATTTGACCCATCAATAAAAAAGTAGCAGTTTTTTGAGAATAACATTCAGCTCTATTTGGGCAGCGTCCTTCTTCACAAATGGTGTGGATTTGACGCTGTTTGACGATACGCTGTACAGTTGATAGTTGGCTAGCTTTGCCTATAGGACGTTTCAACCAAGGGGGAAGGGAGGTAATTTCGTTGCGCCACTGAGTAGAAACAGAGCCAATTCGATCGTAGTGATTAATTTCTGTAGGCATTTATATAGCTAGGATTGAAGGTTTTTCTATCTTCAGAATACCTAATCTAGTCTCATAAAATGAATTAAAGGACACAGCCTTAAATTGTCTTTTCAAGGAGTCAGTAGTGGCAAATCAAAAAGTCGTAGTTATTGATGATAGTAGAGTTATTAGGATGCGTGTCAGAGACATGTTACCCGAAGGCAACTTTGAAATTATCGAAGCCAAAGATGGTTTAGAAGGACTTAATAAAATCCGCAGCGAAAATCCCAATCTAATTATGCTCGATTTTCTCTTACCCAAAATGAGTGGGTGGGAAGTTTTTCAAGAAATTCAAAAAAATCAACAACTCCAGACAATACCCTTATTGCTCATGTCT
Source organism: Prochloraceae cyanobacterium (assembly GCA_030065755.1). GTDB lineage: Bacteria > Cyanobacteriota > Cyanobacteriia > Cyanobacteriales > JASJDA01 > JASJDA01. The sequence goes on from JASJDA010000036.1 coordinate 28,726, forward strand.
GGACGAAAAGAAGAGGTAACTGAGAAAATATCGGAACCTTTCGAGCATTTTGCTTTTGTAGAAAAGCCTTTTGAAAAAGAGCAGCTAATTGAAGGCATTAGAGATGCGATGGCTAAGGCGAAAAAACGTCCGACTGCAGCATCTCCAACTCCTGCAGCAACCGCATCTGATTCGTCGGCTATGGCTGCAGAGATCGAGCAACTCAATGCTAAAATTGCCAAAATGCAAGCAGAAATGGAGACTCTCAAGAAACAGTTAGCTCAGGTTGTGACTTTTATCCGACAGAAACTGCGCTAAAAAATGTTTGGATTACTGAGGGGGACGATCGGATCGCGAATTTCTTTCTAGTACCCCTGGCAATTTCCCCTCAGTGACCTTTAATTAATGCTTGTGTGGCTAATGATGACCGCCGCCGTGACCGTGACCGCCTGACTTGGAGTCGAGATACAACAATATCCCTGCCATCATCATAAATGAACCAATGGCTATAATTTGCTCCCATTTGTATATGTGCAAAATACCTATAACAATCACTTCCCTGAGGACTGAGATCAAAGCCACCTCAATACCTTCCCTGAGAGGAATGTGGTGCGATTCTAAATAGACTGCCATAAGTCGAAAGATTTCAACCAAAATTAAGACTTGGAGCATTTCGTCTGCAATCTGCTTAAATTCGGGATTATCCCGTAAGTGCAGAAAAATTTCAAATAACAGCAATGCCATATGAACGAGCAGAGCTAACATTAAGATTATGACAAGTATGTCCTGAAAGGCATCTAGGTTAACTAAAAGCCTGCGTCGGCTAAATAAACCCTCAGCTTGACTTGATTTAGATTTGCTCTCAATCATGGAATTTATTAAATAAAAAAACTTACTTTAGTCTATGTTACATCTATTGTCGATCCAAATACTGTCGTAGTACTTCTTTAATCTCCGTACATTCAAGAGGGACAGAGAAAAACTGGGAGTTTATCTAAATAATCAGAGCTTTTAGGAATGAAACTTAGTATGAGAAAAAAAGAGTCAATTGAGGGAGCAAAATTATTTAATAGGCCGAACCTAGTTGGTGCCGATTTCTAAATTAGCCTTTAAAACTAAAAAAGAGTAATAAAAGCAATAGCTTTAGGAAATATTTTAATGTTATACACCCAAGCGATATTTATATTGAAAGTTTTATTAATTTCGGCTATGGTTTCAGCTTTAATTAAGTACGGTGGCCCGAGTTTGGCAATTTTACCTACCCAGACTAATGTTCTAATTGGGATATGTTTGCCAACAGTGTTAATGGCATTAGCACTTAGCTGGCGTTGGAAAAAAACTCGACAGGTAAAATCAATTAGCAACTCAAAAGAAATTTATCCCAGCTAATAGGGGAGATGAGAAGCGTGAATTTTGGAGTCTCGATCGGTTTTGTAGCTGTAGTTATTTCTCTATATATTCTCTGGACAATTCGCCAGCTATTACTTCTTTTATTTACGGCTGTTGTCTTAGCTAATACATTGAATTTATTAGTAAAATTATTCAATCGCTGGAGAATCAATCGCTTTTTGGCTGTCCCCCTATCCGTCAGCCTTTTGTTGAGTGTTTTAGTAGGTTTTTTTTGGAGGCTAGCCCCAGCTTTTGTCGGACAGGTTGAAGACCTATTTAAGTTAGTTCCACTGGGGATACAACAGCTCAATATTTGGAAACGATGGCTAGTGGCTCGTCTAGATCCCGAACTGATAGAGTCTTTTCCCGATACTAACGAATTGATATCACAACTAAAACCAATAGTCAATCAAATTTTAGAAGAAGGTTTGAGTTTTTTTTTGGCTCCCTTGGGGCTATTTTCAGCCTGCTATTGCTATTAGTTTTAACTTTGATGTTTCTTGCCAATCCGGAGCCTTATCGTCAGGGATTTAAACGCTTATTTCCTTCATTTTATCGGCAGCGAGTCCAGGAAATTATCGATCGCTGCGAAAATTCTTTACAATCGTGGCTAACTGCTATTCTCTTGAAAATGAGCTCGATCGGCTTTTTTTGTTTTATCGGGCTGTCAATCTTAGAAATACCTTTAGCTCTTTCTCAAGCTATTTTAGCTGGTCTATTGAGTTTTATTCCCTATATTGGGCCAGTATTGAGCGTAATTCCGCCAATATCCCTCGCTTTGTTAGACGAACCCCAAAAAGCATGGAACATAATATTTTTGTATTTGATCCTGCACTGGCTAATTAATTATTTGCTATCTAATTGGTTAATTAAAAAGGGAATATTTTTACTTCCAGGAGTAATTTTACTAGCTCAATTATTTTTTACGATATCTTTGGGCGTTTTCGGGCTGGTTTTGGCTCTACCCTTGACAATTGTCGGTAAAATATGTTTTCAAGAAGTTTTGCTCGAAGATATTCTCGATCGCTGGCAGCTTCAAAATTCCGACTCAATGGGGAGTAGGGAGTAGGGAGTGGGGAGTGTGGGGAGTGGGGGAAGAGGGGGAGAGGGGGGAGATGAGGGAGATGAGGAAGATGAGGGAGAGAGTTATAAAAAAAGAGCCAACAGCTAACAGCCAACAGCCAACAACAAACAGCAAACAACAAACAGCAATACAAATGCGTTCGATCGCCGAAATAAATGACAAAATTCGTCGCCGCAGTGCGGTGGTCTGGACAGTAGAAGAATTGAAAGCGAAAGTAGCAGAAATAGGCGTGAGCCAGGCTTACAAACAAGTAGACGCGATCGCAACTGGTACTTTTGAACCCATGGAGTCTTCGGGAGCAATAATTAATCTCGGACATACAGATCCGCCGATCAAAATTCGTCACTGCTGGCTAGATGGAGTTCCTGCTTACCCTGGTTTTGGAGCGGTAGATTTATATATAGGGGCAACAGCCAGCGCAGATTACCTAGCAGGTAGCAGCGAAGCAAGCGACATCTCCCCCGCAGGATTATTGCCCAGCAGGGAGAGGGGAGGCGGTCACGTAATTGAAGATCTCATAGCTGGCAAACAAGTACACCTCAGAGCGATCGGGCAGGTGAATGATTGCTATCCTAGATCCTCTTTTGAAACTACTATCTCTAAGGAAAAAATTAATCAGTTTTATTTATTTAACCCGCGCAATCTATATCAAAATTTTATTGTAGGAGTCAACGGAGGCGATCGCCCTCTTTTTACCTATCTCGGTCCCTTACTGCCGAGACTGGGCAATGCTGTCTATTCTAACCCTGGAGCTATTTCTCCTCTGCTCAACGATCCAGACTTGGAACTGATTGGTATTGGCAGTAGGATTTTTCTCGGCGGTACTATAGGCTATGTAGCTTGGGAAGGAACCCAACACTTCCCGCTGCAAAAACGCCTGCCCAATCAGACTCCCATAGGTCCTGCAGCTACTCTTGCCTTAATTGGAGATGCTAAACAAATGAGCCTTCCTTGGGTCAGGGGTTGCTATTTTAAAAATTACGGCCCTTCTTTGATGCTCGGTGTTGGCGTAGCACTACCCGTGTTGCGAGAAGATGTGGTTCTTCGCTGTGCTGTAAAAGATAAAGATATAGTCGCTCCGACGATCGATTTCGCCATTCCTCGACGGGTTCGTCCTACCTTCGGTCTAGTAACTTACGAACAACTCAAAAGCGGTCGAATTACTATCGATGGCAAAAGTGTGAGGGTTGCTTCCCTTGCCAGTATTTATCTATCGCGACAGGTAGCCGAGGAATTAAAACATTGGATCGAAGCAGGTAAGTTTACTTTCACCGAACCCGTTGCACCTATTCCCGTCGATCGCACTTTTTTACCCCAAGATCGCTCTTGGTTTTAATTCCCATACCGTACTTTTATTACAGTATGGGGCTTTTGCCGATCGAGCTAAGTGTTATTTTTTTTATTCGGTCGCTTAATCGCTTTGGAAATTGGTCTGCTGGGAGATGGTTTACTTACATCTGCTTTTTTGGGTTTAGGAATGGGACGGGAATTAGCAGGAGATTTTCTAGGAGTATCACTGTCTCCTCGTTTGATAGGAGGTCTTTTCTTTCCTGGCTTCTTGCGAAATGGTTTTTTCTTACTTCGCAACAGACCTATATCGGTCGCTTCATCGATCGTCAGGGCGTTACCCTGCAATTTCACCTGAAGATCCCAAAAATGTCCCAAAGGTTTTTCAGGAAAATCCCCTTGAAGTTTCAATTTGAAAAATTTTGGTTTTTCTGATTCTTTTTTAGCAGACTGTCTAATTTTCACGATCGCGACCTTACTATCTTGGGAATAAAAAACCACTTCACCTCGAATCGAAAAATAACCGTGTTGATTGTCGCGATCGCTGGCGAGTTGGGAATCGTTTGATTCAGTTTGATTATTTCGATCGAGAGTTTCTGGCTCCCAAACACCCACAATTTGAACGTGTAAGTGGTCGTCTTTCTGTCTGGTGCGAGGATAAACAACCCAAAGATGGGGTTTTTCTAAATCCAAGTGATTTTTTACCAAGCTGATCGTTCGACCTAACAAGACTGCTTCAATAGTTGTTCCATCCTCAGTTAATAACGCCCCTTGTGTTAGTTGTTCTTGTGAGGGTTTGTATTGACCTTTGATGAGACCGATCGCTCGATACTGTCGGGGATCGCTAGGATGAGGAATGGGTTGTTTTCGCCCAGCAGGTTGTTCGCTCGGACTAGCTTTATTGACAGCGGTTGGATTTAACTGAGTATTGTTTTGAGAATCATCATTTTGTCTGCTGTCCGATCTAGTTGGCAGATCGGGTTTTAGCGGCTGATTGTCAGAAGAAGGGGGTAATTCGGAAGACCGATTTACAGCGGGATTCATACTTTACTCCTAGCGGCGGAGACAAATGTCTATTAACAGGTTTTGGATAAAACCATTACAGGTGATTTCCACTAGCCTGAATTAATTACTTAAAGTTTAACGATCGTGCTTTGACGTTTAAGATAGGATATCTTCAACTTAGCAAACAAAATGAGGTTAGCAATGCGATCGTCTGCTCATTTTACTCAATATTCTTCCTGACGATCGAAAACAATAAATATTACGATCGAATCGCTATTCCAGCCTTAGTAAATTCTGGTAACTCAATGGGAGTTCAAAACCGTGAAAGCCTCTCAAAAAAAGCGCAATCCTTGGTTATACTTAGTCTTAGTGGTAATGGTGCTAGCATTGCTCGGATTTACCACCGTTCCCATAATCGGCAGTTTTATTGGTGAAAAAGCTTCTGCTAATACTGGGGATATCTCTTCAGACAACCAGCAAGAGCTAGAATTACAAGCTAAGGGATATCAGTTAGTATTGGAAAGAGAGCCAGACAACCAGACTGCCCTGCGAGGACTTATAGATATCCGTCTCCAGCAACAAGATATCGAAGGGACGATCGAACCTCTAGAAAAATTAACCGAGCTCAACCCCAATCTCGCCGAATACGGTATCTTACTAGCACAAACAAAACAGCAACTTAAGGATTATGAAGGAGCTGCCGCAGCTTATAACTCTATTTTAGACAACAATCCTGGCAATATTCTGGCTTTGCAAGGAATGGTAGAGCTATTTTTGGAACGGGATCTGCCAGAAAAAGCTATTAGCTTTTTGAAAGATACTTTAAAAAATGCCAAAGAAGCTAATTTAGCTCGACCCGATACTGTAGATATTACTGGGGTAGAGTTGCTTTTGGCAAGAATTTATACCGAGCGACAGCGTTACGACGAAGCGATCGCGATTTACGACGAAGCGATACGAGCAGATGAAAATGATTTTCGTCCCGTACTCTCTAAAGCTTTAGTACTGCAACAGCAAGGGTTAGACGAAGAAGCAAAACCCCTATTTATTCAAGCTGTTTCCCTCGCTCCAGAATACAAGGACCAAATTGTCAAAATGGCAGGTCAACCCCTTGAAGAAAGTCAAAAACCACAACCAGAAGAAAAGGAAACAGCAACAGAAGACTAACTCTCAACAATCTGATACAGTGTCGTCAACAGGCGATTAATTTCCTCTGCACTGTTGTAGTGTACTAGTCCAATCCGCAGCAAGCCCCCAACGGATTCAACTCCCAATCTTTCGGTGAGATTGAGAGCGTAAAAATTACCGTCCCAGGTGAAAATACCCCGATCGCCCAATTCTTTAGCAATTAAATTGGGGTTTTTTCCCTCTATTCTTATTGACACAGTAGGGGTTCTCGCGGTGAAGCGATCGAAATCTTTTATACCGTAGAAAGTTAAACCTGGAATTTGCAACAACCCAGAAACTAATTTCTCGCACGCGTCTCTTTCGTAATTTTGAGTTGCTTCCATTGCCGCTAAAATCGACTCGCGGCGGCTTTTTACTTGGGGAGAAACGCGACGACCCAGCTCGGAGATATAATCTATTGTGGCTATTACTCCTGCCAGTCCTTCGTGGTTTTTAGTGCCACTTTCCCAGCGATCGGGGACTCGAGCGCTAGCAGGTCTGACTTTATAGGGATGCAGGGCTTCGAGATGTTGCCTCTTGCCATACAATACACCCACGTGGGGACCGAAGAATTTATAGGCAGAACAGGCGAGAAAATCGCAGTCTAAAGTGCTGACGTCAATAGGACAATGGGGTGCGTAGTGAACCGCATCTACAAATACCCGCGCGCCAACAGCACGGGCCAATTTTACCACTGTTGCTACGTCATTGATACTTCCTACCGCATTAGAAGCATAACCCACCGCTATTAGCTTTGTTTTGGCATTAATTTTCTTCTCCAAATCGGTCATATCCAGAGTGCAGTCTTCTGGTTTGATATCTGCGACTCGAATAACAGCACCTTTTTCCTCTAAAGTTAGCCAGGGAGCAACATTCGCATCGTGATCCAGTCTGGTAACAACTACCTCGTCTCCAGGTTGTATTTCCCGCGCGATCGAGCGACTGAAAGCAAAAGTGAGCGAAGTCATGTTAGCGCCAAAAACGATCTCGTCGCGATCGCACCCTAAAAAATCTGCCATCGCTTCTCGTGCTTTCTCAATTATCTCGTCTGTCCTCATACTGGTAGCAAAAGCACCGTGGGAATTAGCGTTAGACGTTTTGAGATACTCGCTTATTGCTTCTATTACCCTTATTGGCACTTGTGTCCCTCCAGGCCCGTCAAAGAATATAATAGGTTTTCCCTCAATTTCTTGTTTCAGTGCGGGAAATTGGTTGCGTATCCAGTTGATGTCTAAAGAAACCATAAGTTGCGCGAGCAGTTAAAAATAACTTATTGAAAGATTACATAATATTATGGCCGTGAAATATTTAAAATCTGCAGAAGAAATTCCAGGTAGTTATGGTTTGCCATATTTCGGAGAAGCGATCGAGCTATTTAAAGAGCAACAGTGTTTTCACTTGCGACGTTTTAATCGTTATGGTCCAGTTTATAAAACCAAGATTTTCAACACTAAAATTGCCTGTTTTGTAAGTCCCGAAGCCAATCAACGCATACTTAAAGATGAAGCAGATAAATTTTCTTCGAGACAAGTTTGGAAATTTATAGAACCACTTTTAGGAAACGGAATTATTTTTCAAGATGGAGTTAAACACGAGCGATCTCGAAAAATAATGTATCCGGCATTTCACGGTCAAGCAATTGCAGTGTATTTTGAGATAGTTAGAAACACTGTTGAAAATTTTTTAGCAAAATGGCAGCATAAGAAAAATATTTTTCTCTTCAACGATCTGCGTCAATTAAATTTAATTATTGGTTGCCAACTATTTTTTGGAGCTCAAGCAGAATCAGAGGTAGAAAAGTTAAATCAATGGTTTTCAGATTTGGTTGAAGGAATAAGAACAGTTGTTAGATGGGATATTCCCCTAACAAAATTCGGACGCGCTCGTATAGCTAGAGGTAAAATCGAAGAATTTTTAAGTTCTATTATTGCAAGGAGAAGAAAAGAGAATAACTCTGAGAAGCTCGAAGACGTTTTAGATTTATTAATAAATTCTACTGATGAAGAAGGCGATATTTTAAGTGATTCAGAAATAATTAATGAGGCGATCGGTCTTTTGTATTTAGCTCACGAAAACATAGCCAAAATGTTATGTTGGGTCTTATTCGAGCTTGCTGGAAATCCAGATTGGCTGAGTAAACTTCGACAGGAACAAAGTGAAATTATTAGCAAAGATCGCCTACAATTTTTGCATCTAAAAAATCTGACAAAAATCGAATGGTTTCTTAAAGAAGTAGAGCGAATATATCCATCTTTGTATACCATACCTCGTGCTGTTGTAGAAGATTTTGAGTGTGAAGGATATGTAATTCCTAAAAACTGGTTTGTTATTGTTTCACCTCTGCTAACTCATAGATCGCCCTTAATTTATAAAAATCCAGATAAATTCGATCCTCTTCGTTTTGCACCTCCTCGCCAAGAAGATAAAAAACATCCATTTGCTCTCATTGGTTTTGGTGGTGGAATTCATCAATGTCTTGGTTTTGAGCTAGCTCAAATGGAGATAAAAATTATTCTCTCGATGATTTTAAAACACTATAACTGGGAAATTAGCCCTAAATATGGAGAAATTGCGCCAGCGCTACAAGCAACCAAGAAGATAGAAGAACAAATGACGATCGACGTTTTTCCTCATAGCTTAACGTGAAGAGCTTGGAAACAAGAGGGGGAGAGGGGGGAGCAGAGGAGCAAGGGAGCAGGGGATCGGGGAGATAATTAACAGCCAACAGCCAATAGCAAATAGCCAATACCCAACAGCACTTAGTACTAATTTTTAAGCAATTTAACGGATGTCTGTGGAATTGTCAGTGAGCTTTACTTAGATTAAGAAGGTAATTTTATGTCCATTTAGTTGGAA
>JASJDA010000262.1 GCA_030065755.1 Prochloraceae cyanobacterium
ATTAACACCCCGTTGGTATTCTCATATAGGTAACAATAACGTATTGGAAGACGACCAAATTTTTCTTCACCACCAAGAGAGATATTTAGAACGAGATGGCGGTAGTTCAAATATTGCTAAAGCCTTTTACTTGCCTACTAAGGCGGATCTATATGTATTTGAGTTACGCAACTGGGTTAATAATTACAATGCCGATCCATTTGGTGGAGAAAGTTTACCCCCCGCACTTACCAAAGAACAACTTCTCGATCGCTACCATTCCCACACTAAAAAATGTTCTAGTTGTAGGGCTGCTTTAGCTAATATTAAACGGTTGAGATTCTGGTGTGGAGTTATTGCTCTCATTGCTTGGGCAACTTCTCCCATATTGTTTCTTTCTTTTGGAGGCACAATTGCTGTTTCAGTAGGAGCGATCGCAACTATCCTAACATTGTCTGGTGCTTGGTTCGGTTTGGGTAAATTGGAAGGAAGCTTTTACCGAGGTCGAGAAATACCCCCTCGAAACCTACCTGAGAAAAAGTAGTTTTTTTGGTGAATATAACGAGTGTGATATAAAATTTCAGCAAGGTTCGATAACTAAATTCGATCCTTGCTGTGACTTGTGAACTTTTATCTGGGTAAATTGTTCCGCTAGGGCTGGAATATGGGTAATCACACCAATCAAGCGGTCTTGCTGTCGCAAAGAATCTAAAATATGTGTGACACTTTCTAAAGTCTCTCGATCGAGGGTTCCAAAACCTTCATCAAGGAAAAGACAACCCAAATCTGCCCCCATTGATAGCTTTTCAGATAATGCTAATGCCATCGAAAGAGAAGTAGCAAAAGTTTCTCCACCAGAAAGAGTCCGAACTCTTCGCATTTCGCCACCATTCCAATTATCTTCTACATAATAGTCTCCATCTTTTATTCTCAAAGCATAGCGAGAATCAGTTAAATCTTTTAAAAGAACAGTTGCACGGCTTACTAAATCTCGCTCTAAATGCTCTAAAATATATGCCTGAAACTTATCACTCTGAAGATCGCGAGCAAGAGTTTGATAGACTTGTTCTTGTTGTTGAACTTGTTCGTGACATTCTAGCAATTCTTTATTTTGCTGTTGTTTACTGTCAGTATTTTTTAGCCAAAGCTCGAGTTCAGTTTGTTGCTTCTGCGATTTGTTTAGTTGTTCTTCTGCTCGTTTTTTCGCTTCCCTTCTATTTGTCACAGCAGTTTCGTCGGTAGTTCGATCTCCGATAGTGTCTTTAATTTCTTGAATGCGGCTCGATACTTCAATTTTTTTACGTTCGTGAAATTCGATCGCCTCTTGCCATTCTTGCCGTTCGGTTTCTGTCGCCTGTGCTTTTTCAAAACTAGCCTCTGTAAAACTTCGATCGGAAAGTTTTGTTTGCCACTGTGTCTCTAATTTTTCTTTCTGATTTCGAGCCAAGTGAGCCTCTTTTTTCTTCGTGTTGTAGATAGTTTCTGCTTTAGTAAATTGGCTGTGAGTCTCTTGATATTTAGTTTTAGATTCTCGTTTTTTTTCTTCCCAATCGCGTTTATCTTGCTCTAATTTTTTCTTGAGACCGTCATAGGATTTTCCTTTAGTAATTTGATAAAGTTTATCTCTAATTTCTTGAAATTGTTTTTGACGGCGATCGACTTCTTCTTTGGCTATCTGTAATTCTTTTTGAGCCGATCCTAGATTTGTGCTAGAAAATTGTAAACTCTGTTCTAATCTTGCTAATTCAGCTTCAAATTTCTGCTTTTTAGCTAATGATTGCTTGTAATTTTCATTTTGCTTAAAAAGTTGTTGTTGCTCTTGTTTGAGGGTTTTAGCATCCCATTCTTCTGCATCCAAAATAGTCGATATCTGGTTTTGAGATTCGGTTAATTGCCTTTGAGATGTTTCTAAGTCTTGTTGAAAATCGGTTTCTTGTTGTTGTAGCGACTCTAAGCGGGTTTCAATTTGAGTAAGAGATGTTTGAGTTTGTTGGTAAACTCGTTGAGCATTTTGAAAAGATTTTTCTAAAGGTTCGAGGTGGATAATTTCGGCATCTGGTAGTGATGGAAGTAAATGAGCTTCAGGATATTTACCTCCACAAACAGGACAGTCATCTCCTGAATGCAAAGAAGCACGCAAGACAGCAGAATGGTTTTGTCGATCGATCTTATCATTATTGAGTTTTGCCTCTTTTAATGCTGCCTCAGCTTCTTTTAACTTTACATTAGAAGTTTCTAGTTGATTTAGACATGAAGTATGCTCGGACTGTTGTTGTTGTTTTTCCTTTACTGTTTTATCTAAATTTTTTTGATCTCTTTTCTTTTGTTCAACAATTGTTTTCCATTGAGGAATTAGGGGAATGACTCGATCGAGAACTTCTAAACGAGAACCACCAGCAGATGTTTGAGCAAGAGTTAAATTGACTGTTTCAAGTTGTTTCTGAGCATTTGTTACTGCTTCGCGTGCTTTGTTTACTTCAACTTCTCTTTCCTGGTACTCATGTGACTTTTGTTTTAATTTGTTATCTGCTTGGTTAACTTCTCGTTCCGTTTGTTGATACTGTTCGTTATAAGCTTGAGCTATTGCTAAATCTTGACCTCTTTTTTCTAATTGAGTTTCAATTTCATCTGCTTCAGCTTGAATGCGATTGTAATTTTTTTGCTGTATGTCTAATTTACTTTTGGCTTGGTTAAATTGGCTTTCAACATTTTGTAAATGGTTTTCTGCTTCAGTAACTCTGTTGCGGATTGCTTGGATTTGTCCCCAGTCTGATTGTAATTGATTTGCAGTTTGAGCCTGTTTTAACTGTTCTTTTATTTGAACAATTTCAGCGTTTTTAGTATCTATTTTGGCTAGATCGCTTTCTAAATTTTGTAAGCGTTTGATTTGCTCAAATAATCTTGTTTCATCTTCTAATAATTTTTGTGCATTGGTATAATTTTCCTTCAATTGGGGAATATTTAGCTCTAAAGTTTTAAGCTCGTTTTTTCTAGCTGTTATTTCTTCGTCTGTGGGTACTTGTAAACCTTCTATTTTTCCTTTAATTTCAGCTAGTTCCACTTGATGATTTTTGACGCGATCGCTTGCTTGTTTTCGCATTTCCTCAAAAATATTGAGTCCTCCTAACTTACGCAACATTTCACGACGTTGTTTAGCATTACCCTTGAGAAATTCGTCGAATTGCCCTTGAGGAAGTAGGATAACCCGCGTAAAGGTATTAAAATCCATACCAAGGATATGCTTCTCAAGGATATTCTCCAGGATTTTGATAGAGCCATCGTAACGTTCTGGCTTTCCTCCCTCGATGCGATCGAGTAACAACTGGTTTTTTGGACGACTAGGAAGATAACGCCAAGTACGAATTACTTTATATTCTGTTTGCTTTACCTCAAATTGAAACTCAACTTTTAAATTTTTTGCTCCTTGACTGACTAATTCATCGATGCTAGACTTTCTAGCAACTTTGCCGTAGAGAGCGTAAGTTATGGCATCGAGTAAAGAAGATTTTCCTGCTCCTGTAGCTCCAGTAATAGCAAATAGATCGAGTTCGCTAAAGTCTAATTCTTGCTTGGTACGAAAACTGGTAAATCCTTCAACGATAAGTTTAATGGGACGCATCCTTTAACTCCTCATAAAGATTAGAAAATGCTTGTTCTACATCAGGTTGGGGATTTCTTTGTAACTGTTCTTGGTAATAACGTCGAAATTCTTCAGTTGCATTTAAATTCTGATAATCAATAGTTGCCGATCGCTGTTCCACTTCAGTTGTTGTGTATTTTGGTTCGATAATTAAGGTTTGGGGGCAAATTTTTCGCACGCGATCGCCCAATCCCATTTGCTGAGTTTCTAACTCAACACAAACTTTGAGATGACCAGGATGACTGCGATTTTCTTCCAAGACCTCATCCAAATTTGCCTCATTACAGTACAAAACTTTTAAAGGTTTTTGGCAAGGAATTGGTTTGAATTCTACTTTGGCAGGGCGATTGGGTTCAACAGTAATTAAATTAAAGCCTTTTTCTTCTCCTGCTTCGCCAAAATCGACTTGTATTAAAGAACCAGAATAGTAGGTAGGAGCAGCAACCTTAGTAATTTGCTGAGGTTTGTGAATGTGTCCTAAAGCTACATACTGAGCAGCAGAGGGGAGTGTTTGTTCCGAAAGACTGTAAGTATTTTTAGTATAGAAATCAACTTCTGAATAAGAACGTTTTGCGCTATCAAAAGTTAAATGTGCCATCGCTACATTGACACTGTTTTCCTCAAAACTTTTAACCAGATTCTCAAAAAGATAACGAATCCTTTCTCTGTAGTGCTGACTTTGTTCTAAATCGCTTTTGTCCCAAAGTTGTTCAGCTTTAAGTAAGCGACGTTCTGAGGCAAAAGGTACAGCAGCCACGCAAAGTTTACCGCTAGAAGTATTTAGCTTAATAACTCCCCCTTGGGTAGCCTTTCGAGGTCTTCCTAAAGCTCGAACGCCAACATGAGAAAGAAGTTTAGTAATTCCATCAATGCGGTTTGCCGAATCGTGATTTCCAGCAATAATTACGGCAGGAATTTTAGCTTCTTTAAGCTGACAAAAAAAGTTGTAGGCAATCTTTTCTGCATCGGCAGTTGGGCTAGGATTGTCAAAAATATCCCCTGCAACCAACACAGCATCGACTTCTAAAGTTTTTGCTTGTTGTAGTAATTCATCGAGAGCAAATTCTATTTCTGGAGTGCGATCGACTCCTCTGAGTCGTCTGCCTAGATGCCAGTCGGAAGTGTGAATAAGACGCATTGTAAATTGTCAATTAATATGAGTAATTAAAAACGATCGAGATCGGCTTCGAGTTCTTCAATTTCTGCCTGAGTACGGCTTGCTTCCACCTTACGAGTTGCGTAAGCAGGAAAAGGAAAATTAACTAGCAAAGGTGCTGGAACTTCAGGTTGATGAATAAACATACTTCCTGACTTCAGTAAAAGCGATCGCTTGCGACAGGCTCCAGTGAGAAAGTTATACTCAGGTCGTTCTGCTTCAGCAGAATCAAGCCTTCCCACAACTCGAACTGCTGCTTGTCCCACAACTCGGCGTTCTACTTCAGAAGCAGTTTGCTGCGCGCCAATAAGAATAATCCCCAAAGATCGTCCTCTCTCGGCAATTTCTACCAAAAGGTCTTTAATCGGACTGCGACCGTCGCGAGGTGCATATTTATTGAGTTCGTCAAGGACAATGAAAACAATAGGATTTTGTCCTCGCTTTTCTTTTTCGGTAAAGAGTTTTTGCAAAAGTACGCCAACAACAAATTTTTGGGCTTTTCCTCCCAATTTGTTGATATCGACGATCGAGAGTTGATAGGCAATATCAAGAGGATCGAGTCTGTAATCTGCCATCTCCTTTGGCGATAAATCCCCCCGAATCAAATGACTCATTTCGCTGGCAATTCCCCAAAGACGACGAATTAGAGCTTCAGCCGTAGCACCTGCGTTTCGTCCCAGCCAACGAGGATCTGAAGGTTCGACTAATAATTTGTGTTCGAGAAATTCAATCAAATCTCGAAATGTTTCGATGCGCGACTTATCGTCATTTCCATATGCTTCGTCAGCAACCAGATGACTGCCTAATTGGCGGTTATTTTTTTTGTCTTGTCGATCGTTGTCTCGTGCTAATCTTGCCAGTTTTTCGGTAACGCCAGAAACCAGAAACCCCAAATTTCCTCTTTGTAAATCGTCGCCAGCAAACAAAAAACTAAAAAGGCGATCGCGACACAATTCTCGCAAACTCCAAAGATAAACAGAGATATTCTCAGAGCGTTGGTCTAGATGAGGTGTAATATCTCGATCGTTTTTACGAGGAGCAGCACAAAAACGTATATCCTTGAAAGGTTCGATGGGAATACCAAGAGTTTGATAATCTTGTCGATCTTCCTCTCTCAGACGGCTATTTGATTTGTCTAGAAAAAATAAATCTTCTCCTTTGACGTTAAAAATTAATGCTTTTGTATTGGCTCTTTGATTGCCCAAAGCCGCAGAATTGAAAATAGCATGAAGTACAAAAAGAGCATAAGAGGTTTTTGTGGCTACCCCAGAAACACCTGAAATGTTGAGATGTCCTCCTTTTTCTCCATTAATAAACTCAAAGTTGAAATAAGCGGGACTGCCATTTCTCATTAATCCAGCAGAAATAGGCTTTTCCATGCGATCGAAGTGTAAAGCTTTCTTCAAGTCTTCGTTTTCTGCAAGACATACTCTATCCCCTGGTTGTGGCGGAAGATATTCTTCAGGTTCGATGCGAGTTACCTGAACGCGAGCAGCATAAGAAATATTAACAGGTAAGCTTCCTTTGCTCGCAAGAAAGGTGTCAGTATCAAACTGCGTTCCTTCGTAAATAGTACGAACGTAATCCACCACCCCATAAAAATGAATAATGCTGTTACGATCGTCTGGGCGGTAAGTTTGTATTTCCACAACGTCATCTAGACGTAGAACTCGACCAGGGCTGACAGCCACCCAAAATTCTAAAGGGGTTGATTCTTGCGTGCCGAGAACGAAACCGATAGAAGTTTTAGTCATTAAAAAAAACGATAATAGTCAACTAATTAATCAAAAAGTTACGAAGACGACGTTCGATAACTTTGCGATCGCCCATATGTCTCCCTAACTCTTTTTCCAAACCTCCCACTGGTGTAAGATTTTGTGGAGCGCGAGGATCGCGAATAGGGTGGGACGCGTACTGAGGAATAAGTACAGTGCTGAGATTGGCTAATTCTATGGCTTTTGCTAAGGGAACTTCACCATATAAATCCATTCGGACAATGCCGTGTAAATTGTGGTAGCCAAGATTTTTAGGGACAATATTTTGCTCTCCAGAACGCAAATACCAACTCCAATGAGATTTAAACTGTTTTGGTTTGCCAATGAAAAAAATCGGCGTGCGTTCGCCTAAGTTTAAATGCCAAAGTATTTGTGCTGCATCTCCATTCAGATATTGTTTGCCCATGGTTTTGATATAACCCATAGTAAGTCCTGGAGATTTATACAAACCATAAAGCAAAGGACCGTCGCGAATAACGAGAATGTCAGAATTATTATTGAATTTTTCAGCCAATTTAGCTTCTTCTTTTAACATCGATTTTTGTATTAAAGAAAGAGAAGCTCGGGGACTATTTTCTGAAGAGGTCAGACACAGATCGTATGTAAGAGTTGCCTTAGTTCCCAAAGGACAAGGAACGCGAGTAACGGGAGGCATTAGATTTCCACCAACAGCGATCGCTCTTTTAACACTAGTTTCGATCGCAGTAGCGCGCTGAGCATTTCGATCGACTAATACTGCACCTACAGCCACAGTAGCAAAAACACCATAGAGGATTTCATTATCCTTTTGACCCAAGAAACGAGAATCAAGACGACAGCGACCGTCAACAAAGACAATTTTTTCAGGTATTTTGGCTGATGGATCTGGTTGACGTGGTTTCCAGTCTTTGCTTTCTACAGTAATGTCTATCGGTGGTTTGTCCGATATATTTTCTTCATCAGTTATACCGATCGGACTGTCATATTCTGTTGCCCAAGGCTCTATACGAATTTGGTAATTTCTCCAGAAGTTTTCGGACATTAATTTTCTAACATTAGCTCGATTTAAATGTTTATTCTTATGGTTGCCGATGACAATACGATAACTAATTTATATTTTCTATTAACCTAAAAATAGAAGGGGAAATTCACGTAAATTTATTGTTCTCGATTCAATAGTAAGGGAAATTACGGAGCAAACTTTATTTGAACTGAAGAACTTTGAAAATTAATTTCGATCTAGTTATCAGTTGTCAGTGGGAGCAAAAGTCCCCTACCTAATTAGGTAGAATGTCTTCCTTTTAAATCCACGAGGGAGACCTGATAACTGATAACTGATAACTGATAACTGATTTAACTTGCTGTTTTCCATTTTTACCGTCCACTGTAACCCAATCTAGTCCATATATCAACAGACCTAAAAAAGTTACCCTTTACTTTCAAAATAAGTCTAATATTGATATGACTAACTGTAAGAATTTAAATTTGGTTTACGACAATCAAAATGTTATGGATAACTGCTAATTTGTTAAAAGCAAAACATTATATCAACGATCGCAAATAAAGTGTTAATGTACAACACTTAAGTCAGATTTTTTTTGCAAACCATAGATCTTGAAAATCGGAGCGGCGGGATTTGAACCCACGACCCCCACTACCCCAAAGTGGTACGCTACCAAGCTGCGCTACGCCCCGTCACTAGCATTATAGTATAACCTTATTTAGTTTAAAATGCAAGTCAAAAAACTTTTAACATTTGAGCGGCTTGCAGTAAGTCTCCTACCACTTCTTCAGACCAATAGCCCTCACAGCGACGACCTCCATTAACTATCAGACGCAAAGAGTAAGCGTGAGGATAACCTTCTACCTCCATCCAAAGCAATTCGCTTTCAGCTTCGCAGGCAATTCTTTCAGATTCCATTAATTCTTCTGCCATTTGGGTCATAGTTTCGGCTAATTGCCCAAACAAACGGCAAAAATCATTTAATTCAGCTTCAGTCAATTCAATTGCCCAGTCTTCGCTTCCCACTAAGCCTTTATATTCTTCGGCTTGAGGATTCCAACCAATGCGCCACCCCGATCCACTTTTTATCAGACGATCCACTATGGTGCCAATAATTCAGCATCTCCTGGCTTGGGACTTCGTAGCCTAGGTTGAGAATTAGAATCTTCTTGAGATTCACTAGTAGTTTCTCGAGTTACTGGTTGTT
>JASJDA010000035.1 GCA_030065755.1 Prochloraceae cyanobacterium
GAAGGACTGCGAATCCTGACCTCTGGGACGGGGGATAAAGCCTATCGCCAAACTGTAAGACTTCGTGCTGGAGGACGCAAGAAATCCACTATTCCGCTGGTTTCTGGGTAGGAAGCCTCAGCATGAATTCTTTGAATCAAGATAGGTAGTTCACAATACTGGTAGACTACAAAAGTGTGAATTTGAGAATAGACCTCAACTTAGCCGAAAATAACCTGGTTATCTCATGAACAATCTTCGTTCTCTAACCCGTTTAAATCTAAGTAAAGCTATCTTCGTTCCTTTGTTGCCATTATTGTTAGTGCTAGGTGCTTGTGAGAATCGCTCTAGCCAAAACCAAAATAACAATAACCTGCAAGGAGTTGAAGTTAAATTTTTAGTTGGTAGTAATTTAGGTGAATTTTGTCACAGGATAGCTACAAAACTCAATTCAACTCGAGCGAAACTTAATAACGGGCAAACTTTTTATCTAACTTGCGAAGCGAAAGGAAGTGGAGATGTAATTAATACGGCGATCGATTTGGCTCAAAGGTATCAAGCGGGAAACATCCCTGCCGATGCGCCAGAATTTCCCACTCTCTTATCAGTAGATGGGGAAATTTATCATTCCCAGTTAATTTTTCAAATGAATAGAGTCTTTGCAGGACAAAGTTACATTCCACAAATTACTGACTCTCCTCTAATCGCTCACAGTCCCATGGTCTTTATGACATCTGCGGAGCTAGCAGATACTTTAAACAAATTAGACGATCCTTTTACAGCCTTAGTCAAATTTAATAATTTCAGTCAAATCGATCGCTCAGCGCAGTCAATACCTATTCGCTACGCACATACTGCACCGACTCGATCGAATTCTGGCTTACAAACTTTGGTTGCTCAATATGCTTCTGTATCTGGAAAAGCACCAGAACAAATAACGGTAGCGGACGTACAAAAATACCAGCAGCCAATTCAACAAATTGAAAGCAAAATAACTCGCTATGGCGTTTCTACTACTTCTCTAGGTAAGTCCATGGTCAAAAATGGTCCCTATTGGGCTTCTGTGGTCTCAGTATACGAGTCTGTGGTCATTCGTGCCAATAGCCAAGTAAAACCAGGCGAAACCCGCTACAAAGCCGTTTATCCCCGAGCTACATTTAGTTCTAATATACGAGCAATTTTACCCAACGCTCCCTGGGTGAGTGCAGCCGAAAAAGAAGCAGCAGAAAAAGTAATTGAGTTCGCACGCAAACCAGAAAATCAACAAATCGCGATCGAACTGGGGTTGCGACCTGGGATTGCTGGATTGTCTTTGGGAACTAAATTCTCACCTCAATTTGGCGTGCAAACTAATCCCACCTACGAATCCTATCGCTCTCCCCAACCAGAAGTAGTAGACGCAATGCTTAAAAGTTGGCAGGAGTTTACCAAAAAGCCTTCTCAGGTAGCGGTAGTGATTGATGTTTCTGGTTCCATGGAAGGGGAAAAACTAGCAGCAGTACAAAATACTTTGCTCAACTACGTTAACAATTTGGGGCCAAAAGAAAGAATAGCATTAATTAAATTTAGCTCGACGATCGAACCTCCAGTTATAGTCGATGGCACTCCCCAAGGACGCAAGCGCGGCATTGAATTTATCAATAAACTTAAAGCTATAGGAGGAACTAAACTCTACGATAGCGCTCTTTACGCTCGCAATTGGCTGCAACAAAATTTCCGTGCCGATGCAATTAATGCGGTATTAATTCTCACTGACGGACAAGATTCTGGTTCCAAAATTAATTTACAAGAATTGGAGAAAGAATTGAAAAAGAATATTGTTTCTTCTGATACTAGAATTGCCTTCTTCACGGTTGGGTATGGCAAAAAAGGCGAATTTAATTCTGAAGTTCTCGAAACAATTGCCGAAATAAATGGTGGTTATTACAGCCAGGGAAATCCAGAAACTATTTCCGATTTGATGAAAGAATTACAACTAGAGTTTTAAGTTAAAAATGAAACTAGCCAACCCACTTAACTATCCCCTAGCTATTTTAGGTGGCAGTATTGTTTTAGTTGTCGGCGTTCGATTTTTTCAAGTATCTAGCTGGATAATCTTGCCAGCAGCAGGAGCGATCGCAACTACTGGGGCAATAGTCTTAAAATCCCAAGAATCTCAACAGATAAATTTAGACAATCCTGCATTAGAAGCAGAATTAGAAACAGTAAAACAGCAAGCTAAACTGTTAGGGAAAAAAGCAGAAACTCTGCGCGCCGAATCGGAAAAAATGCTGACTTCTTCCAGACAATTAGAACTACTAACAGCAGTTCAATATGCTTGCGATCGCGCCTTAGAATTACCCGTCAAAATTGACGAACTATCAAAACGCTTCCACGGTTCGGATTCTTTATTATCAGTAGAAGAACTGCAGCAACAATTAAGAGAAGCACGAGCTAAACTAACAAATAGTACGGGAGTTGCTCGCCAACAAATCCAGCAGTTAACAGCAATTTTAGAAAACAATATTAAGCTAGCAAAAGAAGGACAGGACGCTCGTCAAGCACAAATTATCTCTCTCTCTACTGTGGTGAATAATTCTGCTGGTGTATTGCAGCAATTACAAAACAAATTGCGTACTTCTAACTTAGATAACTCTCAAGAAATTCAAGAATTGCTAATTTTGAGTGAAGAATTAAAGAGTATGCAAGAAAACGCGGAATTGTTGATTTCTTAAGAGGTAAAAAAACATGAATATCAAACCAACCAAAATAATAACTTCTCTAGGAATTATTTTAGCGGCATTAGGTATAAGTTACGCCCCAATACCAGGATTTAAAAAAACAATTTTTGTTGTTAGCGGTTCCGAACTTCAAGAACCACTGAAAAAATTAGAAGCTAGATTTGAAGAACAAAATAAAAATATCAATCTGGAAATCAAAATTCAAGGTTCTCAAGATATGGTCAATAACTATATTGACCGTAAAAATGATTTTCAACCCACCGTCCTAATTCCAGCTAATGGGGAAAAATTAACAGAATTGCGATCGCGCTGGCTAGCACAAAACCAAAATGAAGAACCTTTTTACGACCAGCCTACACCGATCGCTAAAACTATGTTAGTCGCGATCGCTTGGCCCGAGCGAAGTAAAATTCTCTTTCCCCAAGGTCGCTTTCAATGGAAAACAGTTGAAATGGCAATGGAAAAGCGCAGTTGGGGGGCTATTGGGGGAAAATCTAATTGGGGTAGCTTTGACTTTATTGCTACCGACCCCACCCGTTCTAATAGCGGTCAGTTAACGGTTAGTCTGTGGAGTCGATCGCGTCTGGGAGGCAAAAATATAGACCCTACCAGTTTAAATAATCCTGGAATTGTATCTTTATTTTCTTTGATTAAGCGATCTATCTATCAGCCACCTCGCTCTACCGATATTCTTTTAGAAGAGTTTATCACCCGCGGCCCCAATGATGCTGACGTTGCTACCGTCTATGAGAGTATAGCTCTCTATCGCTGGTCGCAAGCCAAAATTACTCAAGGAAAACCTTACCAAATCTATTATCTCAACCCTACTATTGAAACCGTCTCCACTGCTGCTATTGTCCGTAGAGACGTGGATAAAAGTACTGCTGAAGCAGCCAGAAAATTTTTAGATTTTCTTAATTCTCCTCAGCAACAAGAAGTATTTGTAGAATTTGGTTTTCGACCAGTAGTTTCTGGTATCGACCTGCGATCGGTTCCGAAAAGTCCTTGGGGACAAAATATTCCTGGCGCTCAAATTAACCCGTCTATAAAAACAGTAGAATCTCCTGATGCTAGAGTTACTGCTGAAATTCAGCGATTGTGGCAAAGAGTCAAATAATATTCTTATTACATAAAAATTCAGTAATCAAAAAAGAGAACTTATGTACTGTTAAGGCGGTTGGAGATGACTAAAAATAAAAGTCCTTGTTCGCGATTGTCGTGACTTTCTTGGCGAAAGCAATCAGATAGTAATTAAAAATAATATACGGGGTAGAGGACGCACTGGGGGGACATACCCGCAACTACTAATGATTCCAGCACGTTGCGCCTTCGTCGAACTCACGTTCAATTTAATGATAAGAGAACTTTGCGCGCTAACCAAGCCACAGCTAAGCAGCATTTAGTCTTTTATTCGGCAAAAAAGATTAGTATTTATTGTTTAGATTGACAGTAAGTAAAGTACCCACGACTTGCGGCTAGCGCCTTAGTCGGGGCTTCCTGTTTCTCACCGATGCCTCCAATAGTACAAGACTATTTTTGGTCTTACTCAGCGAGAGAGTGGTTTTGCTCACCTAAGTGGCACTAACACTCGTAGCAATCTAGTTACTACCCAGGCAGACTCCCTGCTTCCCAAGGAGTATATCTTTTTAGTTACAAGACCCTTATTTTTACCACTGCAAGGCTACGGTACTCACCTCGCGAGTCTTGATTATCCCGCTAATAACAGGATAGTGGTCTCTAGGGTTTATAGGTTGGAGAGTTCGCTGACCACGGCTACATCTCTTCATTTCTCGCTCTATCTTAGTAGTGTATTGTACAACACTTTTGTCGTAAAATCAAGAGATAGCTCGCTTTCATCCCCGAAGGATGTATTTATTTTTATAAAGTACCCCTTTATAACCGATAACCTATCCTGCTAACCAATAACTTAAAGTAGAAGGGGTACTTTATAAAAATAGAATCATTGTGACCCTAACTGCGCAGAGCTTGTTAGGGGACTTCCCGCTCACAGGTTAATTCTCCATGACTCTCATTCGCATCCCCAAATCTTGGCAAATTTTTAAGCAAGAAATAACCTCCGAAACTGCTTATTTCAACCGTCGCCGCTTTATCAAAACTTTAGTAGGTGCCAGTATTGGAGCCAGTTTATTGCCTCTGGCTGGTTGTCAAAAATCTGCGTCGGAGACAGCGCTAGATTCTAGTCTAGATTTACCCAAAATCAAGTCATTTACTCCTAACCCCAATTTTAGTTCTCTAGACCGACCCATAACAGATCGAACTCTAGCTGGACGTTACAATAATTTTTATGAATTCGGTGGCGGCAAAAATATCTGGCTCAAAGCTCAGAAATTGCCTGCGGAAAATTGGAAGGTAGAAGTAACTGGACTAGTTAAAAATCCCCGCACTTACGATATTGACGATCTCAAACGAGAATTTGCACTTGAAGAGCGGATCTATCGCTTTCGCTGTGTGGAAGCTTGGTCGATGGTCGTACCTTGGATAGGCTTTCCCATGAAGGCATTAATAGAAAAGGTCGAGCCTACTTCATCGGCTAAATACGTCAGGTTTACTTCTTTTTACGACCCTGAAATTACTACTGGACCTGGTATAGTTTTTGGTAAGTTGCCTTGGCCCTATCAGGAAGGTTTGCGCATCGAAGAAATGGCAAATGAATTAGCATTTTTTGCTCTAGGGAATTACGGTCGCGATTTGCCCAAACAACAAGGCGCCCCTCTGCGTATGGTGTTGCCTTGGAAGTATGGTTTTAAAGGCGCAAAGTCGATCGTCAAAATTGAATTTCTTGCCAGCCAGCCAGCTACTTATTGGAATACTATTAATTCTCAAGAATATGGTTTTGAAGCTAATGTAAATCCCGACAAACCTCACCCTCGTTGGTCCCAAGCCAAGGAAAAATTTATCGGTGAGGGGCCAGATTTTAAGTGGGAAATAAAAGAAACTATGCCTTACAACGGATACGGCGAATATGTAGCTTCTTTATACGTTTAGTGGCTCAGTACGATCGCCAACAGGGAAATAACAAGTAAAGAGTAACGAGTAGGGCGATCGAGAAGTTTAATACTCGTGCAAGCTCTAATCTTAATACCATAGGGATAACATTACCTCGTTACTCATTATTTTTTCCACTTAAAAACTTCAAAGTGATGAAAGCAAAGATAAATCGCCAATTTTGTCTAGCTAGTCGTCCTGTTGGCGAGATTAAAGAAAACGACTTTGAATATCGAGAACAGCCAATTCCCGTTCCCAAAGAAGGACAAATTTTAGTGCGGATCATTTATCTTTCTCTAGATCCGACTAATCGAATTTGGATGAGCGATATGCCCCAATATATGCCTCCTGTGGAAATAGGAGAAGTCATGCGCGGGATAGTTCTCGGTCGGGCAGAAGTATCGAAAACTCCCAAGTGGCGAGAAGGGGATTTAGTTTCTGGTTTATTGGGATGGCAAGATTATATGGATTAATTGACATCGGACGACCACAACCAGGAGAAACTGTAGTAGTTTCAGCAGCCTCTGGCGCAGTAGGGTCGATGGTAGGGCAAATTGCTCGCATTAAAAAATGTCGCGTTGTCGGAATTACGAGTTCGGCAGAAAAATGTCGTTGGCTAACAGAAGAATTAGGTTTTGACGCAGCGATCGATTATAAAACTACCGAGTTAAAAACTGCTCTGGCTGCTGCTTGTCCCCAAGGAATTGATATCTATTTTGAGAATGTCGGTGGCAAAATTCTCGATACAGTTTTAACTAGACCTCTTGCAAAAGTATCAATTGCTGCGAGGTAGATTATCTAAGAAGAAGAAACGACACAAAAATTACGAAAAAGCCAGGCTCAAAGTAGAAAAGATGCACAATCACATTGCTTGGACAAGAAAGGATTATCAGTTCAAGTTAGCTCACAAGCTTTGCGACATGGCAGACACCATTTTTCTAGAAGATATAGACTTTAGAACGATGGCAAAAGGTTTTTTAGGCAAAAACACTCTTGATGCTGCTTTCGGTCAATTTCGCACTATTCTCAAATATGTAGCTTGGAGTATAGGTAAATATGTCGCCGAAGTAGACCATCGGGGAACTTCTCAAACCTGTCCTAATTGTCGTATCGAAGTCAGGAAAGAGCTAAAAGATAGATGGCATTCTTGCCCAGAATGTAAGTATGAGGTAGACCGCGATGTAGCCTCAGCTCAGGAAATTTGTAATCGCGGAATAGAAATGCTATGTACCCAGGGACTCTGGGGGAAGGAAGAAATTGGCTATCAAGTCGGGCTGTCGGGTGCTATGTGCATAGACAAGTGGCGTAGGGTAGCAATGCCTAACTGTGAGGTTGGGAAGCCCACGTCTATATCGCGTAGCGATTAGCGTGGGAGGATGTCACTTAAAGTATCTGAATAATCTCCCAAAATCTCCCTCTCCTCGATACTATTTATTGAGAACTCCTGGCCAATTGCGATCGGCTTTGGCAATATTCCCAGGTATATCTTTCTCCCAGGTTTTTTGCACCCGCTTGTCGTAGTTGAGGTAAAGTTTACCGTCGACAATTTTCCAGGCTGAGGGATCGATCGGTGCAGTGTAGCCTTGACTGACAGCCCAAGCACAATAACCGCCGTATTTAGGCGCGTATTTTTCGGGGTTGCTGGCAAATAAGTCTCGATTTTCCGCACTGGCAAATTTCCAAATAGCGTTTTTCCACTCGTAAGTGAAGCTATTGCTCCCTGAAACTGGCTTACTTTCCTGGAAATAAGCCACCGGATCGGTTCCTTTAATCGCTACCCCATTTTCTGTATAAATTTTTATTGCCGTACTTTTTTGGCTAGTAACAGCTTCCTGCGCGTTGTCAGTTGTAGTTGCAGCGTCATTAGACTTGCTATTACCACAAGCAGTTATAATTGTAAAGCTCAGGATGGTTATCGTTACGAGCGATCCTAATTTGTTTAGTTTCATAGTTAATAGCTCTATAATTAATTGATTTTGTTAATTTTTATGATTATTTATTTGTCTGAGTTCAGTATAAGATACTGATTAAATTTTTCTCATATTTGTTATTTTTAGTTATTATCCAATATTAGAGCAAAAATAGGAGTAAAAAAGACTAGTGTCAACAAAGATTAAATATGCTTTAGTTTGCTTCACGATCGTCAGTACGGCAACACTGACTGTAACTTACTGGCATTTAGGTATGGCTGTAATTACGGGATTTTTGCTAGCTTACCTATCCAAAGGTAGTAGGAAATATCGCCAACCTAAAGATTAGTACGATTGGTAGCAAAGAAGATAAGACAGTAAAAATCAATAATGAAAAATAAATATTCTCAACTTCTATCCATACTTGTCCTGATTTTTTTTATATCTCCTTTCTGCCAAGGTAGAGTAGGAGACTTAATTATATTCGGGCTCTTTTTTTTGATGCTAATGATAATTATTAGAATAATCAGAAGCTTTGATTTAAAACCAAGGTATGTTTTTTTATACGTGTTAATTGCGTCCATATCCTTTTCGTTGGCAATTTTTGTTGTAGAGGAAAGATTTAGTTTTCCATATTACAACTATCTTTTAGCGATTTCTTATTTAATTAATGCAGTTTTTTTTCTCGGTGCAATTCTTGCAATAAATCGAAAAATTTTCCACCAAAGAAAAGTAGATCAAGACACGATTAAAGGAGGGGTTTGCGTCTATTTGTTAATTGGAATGTTATGGGCGTTTTTCTATGGAATGATATCTATTCTCGATGATAATGCTTTTTCCCAAGCTCTAGAACCAAAAGATTTTGAAAAGACAATATATATGAGCTTTACTACTTTAAGTACTCTCGGTTATGGAGACATAACTCCCATAAATAAAATCGCTATGAGATTAGCTAATATAGAGTCAATTATTGGGCAACTGTACCCAGCAGTATTTATTGCTAGATTGGTAAGTCTGTATACAGCTCAAGAATTAGCCGATCGCAATTAAAAGGGAACAGGGAATAGGGAATAGGGAATAGAGCAATGAGTTGGAGATTTTACCCCAACTTATTGGGGACTACCCTAATAGGAAGCCTTGAACTACCGATCGCTGGAGGGAACAGAAAATAGAAACCCGCTCCTCTCTGAAAAATATTACTGTTCCCTGTTCCCTCCAGCCCTCTGGCTGGTAAAAAATCTCAGAGTCACTTACACACTAAGCCAAGGAGAGTCGCTCTCAGATGAAACTCTCTACATAACACTATACTTAGAGTTAAATAATAAGTAAAATAGAAAGTTGAACTAATAAAGAAAAAATGGATGTAAACACCTAAGTGAAGTCTGGACAAAGAAAAAAAAGTGACTGGCTCGCTACATCAAACATAAAACAACAAAGGGTCAACTTTTATACATTAGTACAAAAGGCAAATCCAGCGTCATTGGTGAAAAAAAGATACAATAGTGAACCCAGACAACCCCATGAATCAACAGCGATCGCTCAGCCTAAATTTTCCTCAAAACAGAGACAGTTTTTCTGGTAGAGACAGTTACCGCCACCGCCAAATCCTGCTAAATAAGGTAAAAAACTACTGGATCGAAGGAGTACTCGAAAAATCCCTTGCCACGGTCGCAACCATAGAACTCGGCTTAGAAGAAAGACTCGATGCGGTAGAAGGTCCATTTAGGAAAGCTTGGGAAACAACCTCTCACGCCAGAAAAAAATTGGCGAAGAGAATGAGAGTAATAGACAAATTCGATCGAATGGGAGAAGGGCGATCGCTGTTAATTTTAGGAGAACCAGGTTCCGGTAAAACCACAACCCTACTAGAAGTTGCTCGCGAATTAATCGCTAGAGCCCAACAAGACATTACCTATAAAATACCAGTTGTTTTAAATTTATCCTCTTTTTTCGAGATCTCTGAGGAGATAAAACCAGAGCAGGTTATTTATCGGTGGATAGTTGAAGAACTCGAGAGCCAGTACCAAGTACCCAAAAATATAAGTCAAACTTGGATCGAACAACAACAACTTTTGTTACTGCTCGATGGCTTAGATGAGGTAGTTGAAGAAGAGCGTCAATTGTGCGTCAAAGCTCTCAACGAGTTCGGACGGGTGTGGGGACGCACGGAGACGATCGTCTGCTCTCGCACCAGAGAATATGAAGTCCTCTCAGAACGTCTCAGGTTACAAGGGGCAATTTGCTTACAACCTCTGACAGCAGAGCAAGTCGATCGCTACCTGAGTGCAGCAATTTACTTACAACCTGAGATTCCAGAGGAAGTAGATGGCTATTTCGATCGAGCAGAACAACAGATGACAGCGCTCATAAATCTGCTTGAAAAAGATCCGCTGCTGCAAGAATTGACAAAAACTCCCCTAATGCTCAACATTATCGTTCTTGCTTATCAGGGGATGTCAGCGGAAGATCTGAGCGAGCAAGAAGGAAAATTTACATCTATAGAACAAACTCGCAAACAAATCTTTAATGCTTATATTCAAAGAATGTTTTTTCGGCGCGGTTCGGTTCAGCCATACTCTCAAAAGCAATGTTTGCAATGGTTGAGCGAACTAGCCTTGAGGATGTCTCGCGAGTCGCAAACAGTATTTTTAATCGAACGCATTCAACCGAGTTGGCTGCAAATAAACCTAAAAAATAAATTCCGACTACCTTGGCAAAAAAGCAGAAAACAAAAAACTAAAAGTTATCAAGCCTATGCTACGGGAGTACAACTACTTACAGGCTCGATTTGGGGACTTATTTGCCTTTTCTCCTTTTTATTAGCAGGATCTCCGAGTAACTTCGTAATTGGGGGAATATTAGCTGGAATATTTGGCGCAGCATTGACCAAAATAGAGCCGATAAAACCAGTAGAAAACCTCAAATGGTCTTGGATCGAAGTACAAAAATGGCTTCCGGTAGGATTACTTTTGGGTACAGGTGGTTTTTTAAGTGCTGGAATTTCTTGGGGACTGTTCCTAGGGTTGAGTGGGGTGACAATTGCTGGCTTAATTGAAGAAGAAGTTCCCGACAAGACTATTCCCAATCAAGGTATTTGGCAGTCAGCTAAAAAAGCAGTGAGTTTTGGCGTTGGCGGTTCAATTCTTTGTTTGGTCGGAGGAGCGGGGTTAGAAGGTTCGATCGCCCTACCTTACGTTTTAAGTATGTCAATTTTTGGCTCTGGAATTGTCGGCTTAATTCTGGGACTGCTTAAAGGAGGTCAGACTTGTATTCAACACTCAGTAGTGCGACTGATGCTCTATCTCGACGGCGCTATTCCTTGGAATTATTCCCGTTTCTTGAACTATGCAGCAGAGCGCAATTTACTGCAAAAAGTTGGCGGAGGCTATATTTTTATTCATCGCCTCCTACAAGAGCATTTTGTCGCTTTAGCTAGGGAAAAGTACCAGCAAAATATCGAAATTACTACTACTGATGCTGAATCTTACCTCGAACGGGCTAATACTAAAGCTAGTCTGGGGGATGCTAAAGGGGCGATCGTAGATTACGATAAAGCGATCGCTATCAATAGGCATTTAGCCCACGCCTATGCTGGTAGAAGTATAGCTCGCTATATGCTCGGAGATTATCAAGGGTTACTCGACGATTACTATCAAACCTACGATCTGAATCCACAACTGGCTCAGAGCATTAGTTATACTGCTGTCAATTCTACCGAGTTACCCCAGCAAGAAGCAACAACAGAAATAGTTAGCTCAAATAACCCCAAATACTTGCTGACTCTTCTCAATGACGATAGCAACAGTTTCGATCTGGTTTGCAGGTGTTTGATGAAATATATTCCTGACATGAGTCTCGATCGCGCTCGAAAACTCGCCGAAAAAGTACATACTGAAGGTCAAGCAGTAATTTGGTCGGGTACGGAACACTTAGCCGAGGTGTATCGCACTCAACTAATTCAAGCTGGTTTATCTCTAGACTTGTGTTGGCCCGACGTTGAAGAAATGCAAGAGAATAAATAAGAAAGCAAATTAACCCGTACGGGGAAAGCGATCGACTCTTGCGTATCCGCTAAACAGAAGCATCTTTCCTTTAGTCTCCAGACGATTGAGACGCAGATTAACCCCATCGAGGTCAAAACGGTCTAGATCGACCATCTCATTTAAAATATCTCCCAGGATATCAGTTAATTTTGCGGAAACTTCTCGCACATCTGCGGGAATTTCATCTGCTTCAAACTGAATATCGTTAAAAACAACCCTTCGCCGCTTTGCCACTGTCAAAGTACAGCTCATACTTATTGGAATATTACCGTCGGGCAAATTCGCTTTAGCAAAAAGTTTAATTTGATTGTGAGGAAAAAGCTGTATCTCAACATCGGTAAAGGATACGGGTTTACCTCCTGATAATTCCTCTAAAGCAGGAATCGAGAGATTCTCTAAGCGCTTTTTCACCAATTCAGCTTTGAAAGCGCGGTTGATATCGACTTCCGATAACTTTATCGAAGCGATCGCCTGTGTAGGCTGTTTTAGAGAAATTTGACCTTGCAGCACCGAACTAAAATCTAGTGAAACAGCATCTGTTTCAAAAGACATCTCCTCCGTACGGAAATCTTTCCGAATCACCAAACCCCGTCCGCTCATTTGAAAGCTGTCAATAGTACCCTGCAACAGCTTACTAGAAGGATTGCACCGAACCTGTACTTTTACTGACTCGCTGCGAGTAAACAGGTGGCGAATGGCGTTGCTAGCAACGGTATTGAGAAGATTCTCCCCCCAATCCCCACTTGAATCGTTGTTAAAACCAATAAAGCCACCTAACATAAAGCTATCCATTTCGCAAATTTCAGCAATATATCTTATTATACTTGTAACAAACTATTAAGAGAATAGCTATTAAACTTTTTCTATCAAAAGTTTAATAGCTTACAGGAAAATCTCAAATCGCCGTGCCGATCGAGGACGACTCAGCTATAGATAAAGCCCACGAACTAATCAGAGCATTAATTTGTTCGGGAATTTCGTCGTGAGGACAGTGACCCGCTTGTAGGTAGTGTTCTGTTAGTTGGGGATAGTGCTGGCGGAACTTTGCCCCTCTCTCTTTAGTATTCATCCACGGGTCTCCTTCTCCCCAAAGCATCAGAAGAGGAGATTTTAATTGTTTTAACAGTACGTCATTTTTGTCCCCCTGGGGAGTTTTGAACACCGAGGCAAAAACCTGTACTGCTCCTTTGTCGCAGGAGGGACGATAGAGATCTTCTACTAGTTCGTCGGTAATAGCGCTGTGGTCTAAATAAACTTTTTTGAGAGTTTTGCGAATTACTGACCGTTGTCTGACGTACTGAAACAAAAGATAATTAGCCCACGGTTGCAATAAAATTGAACGGATTAGCTTTTTAATTATGTTTCCATTAGAATTAGATTTCTGCTCTGACTCAGTCTCGGTAAATGGCCCCGCACTGTTGAGTAAAATCAAACCAGCCGCAGAATCAGAACGAGTTGCAGCTAAGCATAAAGAGCAATAGCCTCCCAAAGAATTTCCCGCTAAGATGACTGGTTGACCGATTACTTCGGTAATGAAGTCGTGGAGTTGGTCGCGCCACAGATTGCCACTGTAAGTTAAATCTGCTTTAGCCGATCGCCCAAACCCCAAAAGGTCAATTGCCCAAACTTCAAAATCTTTCTGGAGTTCGGCTATATTCTTCTTCCAGTGATCTGTAGAAGCCCCAAATCCGTGAACTAGTAGTAGAGGCGATCGTCCGTCTTTTCTACTACCCGCTTTCACGTAGTAAATTGAATGTCCTCGCCATTGCCAGTAGGCACCAGGGATAGAAGTTACTTGCACTTTGCTGATGTTGTTAAGTAATGTTAACTTCTTTATTATATTTTTACACTAAGTTGAACAATTAAGCGCAAA
This sequence comes from Prochloraceae cyanobacterium, assembly GCA_030065755.1. Classification (GTDB taxonomy): domain Bacteria; phylum Cyanobacteriota; class Cyanobacteriia; order Cyanobacteriales; family JASJDA01; genus JASJDA01. Next base: position 13,532 of record JASJDA010000035.1, read on the forward strand.
TTATTGATAAATTTTCTTAATTCTTAAGATTCGAGCGTCAACTAACAATCCGGACCTCGACCGCAAATATTTTAAAGCTGCGTTATTCTATCATTAGGCACAAGAGTGGTGACAATATGCTGCGATCGTGGTTAGGTTGCCAACACCGCAGCTCACTCAAAAAATATTCTTACTAGAAGTGTAGAGTAAAAAAAGGGAGAAAAAGCGTGTCCGTTGAAACTATTGAAAAGCGTTCAACATCCACTGTTCGCAAACCTGCGCCTCGTTATAAAGTTTTGCTTCATAACGACGACTTTAATAGTATGGAGTACGTGGTACAAACATTAATGAAAACTGTAGCAGGTATGACTCAGCCCCAAGCAGTAAACATAATGATGGAAGCTCACAGTAATGGATTGGCTTTAGTTATTACCTGTGCTTTGGAACCTGCCGAATTTTATTGCGAAACTTTAAAAAGTCACGGATTGACTAGCACGATCGAACCTGACGAATAAATTTATTACTATAAAAATATAATTTTGTCAATTAAATTTAGTGAGATTGCCGATTACCCAGCACCAGTAAGGCTGGGAATTTTTACGATCGCTTTGCTAGTAATTTGGTTGCCACTAGCAGCACCAATATATTGGTTATTGGGGAGCGATCGTAATTTAGTCACTATTTTGACTATGGGGTTAATGTTTGTAGAATTCTTGTTTTTACTGAGATTTTGGGGTAAAAAAGTCTACGATCGACCTCAAATATACAAACATTATGGCTTAGTTTGGACGAGACAAAATGGCATAGATTTCCTCAAAGGTTTGAGTATTGGTCTGTGGTTTTGTTTGGGTTTATTTATCTTAGAAGGTCTTCTCGGTTGGTTAGAGTGGACAACGCCAACAGTAGCATTATTTTTAGTAATTGCCGAAGGTTTATTGAGTGCTTTAGGAATAGCTTTGGCAGAAGAATTACTTTTTAGAGGATGGATTTTAGACGAATTAGAAAGAGATTATCAACCTCAAACAGTTCTGTGGGTAAATGCAATTCTTTTTGCTAGCTGTCACTTTATTAAACCAATAGAAGAAATAATTAGAACTTTTCCCACATTTCCTGCACTAATATTATTAGGATTGAGTTTAGTTTGGGCAAAAAGAGGTCATAAAAATCGCTTGGGAATTTGTATCGGTCTGCACGCTGGTTTAGTCTGGGGTTACTATATTGTTAATGTGGGAAAACTGGTGCAAAACACCGAAAAGATTTCTCCTCTAATTACAGGAATTGACAGTAATCCAATAGCTGGAGTTACGGGATTATTATTTTTAGGAATTCTGGCTTTTTGGATGAGAACAAAGACAATAGAACCACCTGCAGTTTAAGAGCTGACTCGTAAACCTGATACAATTCTCTAAGCTAATTAGATCGGCTAAATAGAAATCGATCGACAAACATAAATCACTTTTTCTGCAAAATTTCTCCGATCGCCTTACGGAATAAACGAACAGCAGACCTTTGTCCGATTTCTTTACTTTGTTCGATAAATTGAGAAACCTTTTCTATGAGCAAGAAAGGAAAAGCTAAACTTGTTTGACTCGATCGATATTTATCTTGTCCTAATAGATAAATTTGTCAATTGCGATCGCGATATCGCCAAAGTTCTGGAACGGCGATCGCAAATGATAATTATTCTTATTTGCGATCGAGCCTGGATCCACTTCTAATACTTACACTGCATTGAAACTAAAAATGGAGACACAATGCTCCTATTATTATTTGATTCGATCTTGTTGAGCCACTCCCCCGAATTCAATTCGGGGGATTCAGGCTAGGAGTCAATACTAACTTTTAGTCCGTGAATTTTTAGCTTTCTGGTCCTGTTCCCTCGCAGATGATAATAATTCTTATTTGCGATCGAACCTGGATCCAATCCTAATACTTCCCCTGCACTAAAACTAAAGATAGAGACTTTAGGCTCCTATTCTTACTTGATTCGATCGCATCGGAATTTTTAGCTTTCTTGTCCTGTTCCCTCGCAAATGATAATAATTCCTATTTGCGATCGAACCTGGATCCACTCCTAATACTTCCCCTGCATTGAAACTAACTAAAAATAGAGACAAAAAACCATCGCTCCTCTTTCCTCAAACAAGCGATCGAAACTTCTCATTCACGTTTCGCCCTAAATGTCAAGCCCCTGCAAATATACCTAGCCAAAAACAAATTTCTCGACTCCCTCCAATAAATGCTAATTATTTTCATTTGCGATCGAACCTCTACGAAGTTCTAATACTTACACGACAGTAAAACTAAAAATAGACACAAAAAGCCTATATTATTATTTGATTTTACCAAGATAAATTTTCAGCTATTAAGCAACTCTGAAAATCGGTCAAATTAGTTCAAATTTCGGGAAATTAAGAGAGAGATTATCTAGAGAGCGATCGGCAAAAAAATCTTATCTATTAAAATTCAAAAACTAAATCCACAATAACTAAAAGCTATGCTTATACTTTAATTTTTCCTCCCCTTTTAACCTCTGTGCTGACGATCGTGGCAACTAGTAGTAGTACTAAAGAAGCAGGAAGTAAACACTAAAATAGATAATTTTGGATAAGTTTTAGGGAACAGACTACGAAATACTCTTCGTCGCCACACGCACTAGTCGTAACCCGACGCTGAGATTTTTATTATATGGGTTGTTGCTACGATATGCAGAACGACAATTAAAAGGTAAATGATTCCAAGAACCGCCCCGTCTTACTTTAGGATTATTCTTGTTTCTTGAATACCAAGCCCTACCATCCCTTGGCGCTCCCTCATAGTTGTCGTGCCAATCATCCTGACACCACTCCCAAACATTGCCGTGCATATCATATAAGCCAAAAGCATTGGGAGGAAAACTTCCTACTATCGTGGTTTCCATTCGATACTTGCTTTTGGGTTCTCTGGCATAACTATAATTGCCATTATAGTTGGCTAGCTCGCTGGTAATAGTTTCGCCAAAATGAAACGGAGTAGTAGTCCCAGCACGGCAAGCATATTCCCACTCGGCTTCGCTAGGCAGTCTATATTCTCTTTGCGTTTCTTTCGATAAGCGTTTACAAAATTCAACTGCATCCTCCCAGGAAATATTCTCTATAGGACGATTATCGCCTTTGAACCTGGATGGATCCCAATTTAGATCGCGATCGACTTTGGGTTGGTTAGCAACTGCTTTCCACTGCGCTTGAGTCACTTGAAACTTACTCATAAAGAAAGGCTGAATACTTACTTCGTGTTGCGGTTTTTCCTTTCTAAATCCACTCCAATTAAATTTTTTAGACAGTTGTTCTATTTCCTCATATTTCGTTCCCATAATAAATTTGCCCCCAGGAATAGCGACCATTTTTAAAACAACACCATTGCCCAAATCTTCAGTAAAGTATTCAGTTTGCTTGCTGCTGCGAGCGATTAATTGACCGCTTGCATTTACAGTTAGTAGCTCAAAACTAAAATTGTTTAGTTGAGGTTCAGATCTCTTTGTAGACGATCGTTGAGTATCTCGATCGCTAGATTTATTGGGGTCAGGTTCGCTATCTGCAATGGATTGAGCTTTTGATTTTGTCTTAGATGTCTTTGTAGATGAAATTTGAGTATCTCGATCGAATAAAGTTCCTCCCACAACCGCAATACCTACTCCTGCACCTCCTAAAATTGCTAATTTGAGCAACCCCCTGCGTTGTATCAAACCGAATTGAGAAGAAGTTTTTGGTTTTGGTGGAGTCGAAGTTTCTCTTGCAGAGGTTGGACGAGCAGTTATTGTTGAATAGGAAATAGGGCTAGTTGTTCTTTCGGGGGTTGAGGGGGAACTGGTGTTTTCTTTTTCTGGTATTGGATCTACTCTTACTGTTGTTGTAAGTCGATCGTTTTGACTCGTAGGGGAAGATTCTTTTAGTTCAAAAACTGCTTCTAATACATCTGACGCTTTTCTATAGCGCTGTTTGACATGGTAAGCTACCATTGTTTCTAAGATTAACTTCAATTGTGGAGTTACTCTTACCAAATTTGACCACACTAATTCCTCTGTCTCTGGATCTTTTAGCTCGCTTGGAGGCAATCCTGTTAGTGCTTGAATAGTAACGATACCCACTGCATAAATATCACTAGCGAATTTAGGGTTTCCTAATGCCTGTTCCGACGGCATATAGCCAGGAGTGCCGATAATTGTTCCTACTCTGGTTTCTCCTGTACTATTAATTACTTCAGTTTGAGCTACTTCTTTGATAGCTCCAAAGTCTATGAGAACTATTTGAGCGTCCTTTTGACGACGCATTAAGTTGGAAGGTTTGATATCCCGATGTATGTAGTTGTTCTCGTGAAGAAAAGCTAAAGGTTTTAAAATATCTTCTAATAATGCGATCGCCTCTAATTCTGATAACTTTTTCCCCCGAATCAATTCTTTGCTTAGATCTTGTCCTTCAATAAATTCTTGAACCAAATACAATTGGCGATCTTCTTCAAAATAAGCGATTAATGAAGGAATTTGAGGGTGGTTATGACCCAGTTCATCTAAACTTCGAGCTTCTCGTTCAAACAAACCTTTAATAATTCCAAAGCTTTCTGGGCTACCTACTACTGGTCGCAAATGCTTTACTACGCATCGACGACCAAAATATTGAAGATCTTCTGCTAAATAGGTTTGACCAAAGCTCCCCCCACCTAGAGGTTTGATAATTTGAAAGCGACCGCCTACAGTATCAGTATTCATGAATAATTTGAATTTAAACTTTTTGTTTGAATTTCAGTCGATCTTTTTGTTGTATTACTCAAGAAAATAAATGGTAATGCAGCATCACCACTTTGGTTATGATATAAGAAGTTAGCTGTGGAATTCAATACAATTACCATTTTTAATAGTATTCTAGTACTAGCAGGATTTTAAACTATTAAAACAAAAAAATATTATCGATCGTTATGTTCTCTAACGAATCATTCTAACTATTTAGACAGACAAATATGAATCACTTTTTAGGCAAAATTCTCTAATTTTATTGCGGAATAAACGGACAGCAGATCTTTGTCCTATTTCTTTACTTCGATCGATAAATTGATATCTGCCATTAAAGCTTTAAAAGTTTGCCAGCTAACACCTTTGAGAACCACTCTATTTTCTGAGGGAGTCGGTGTAGGTTGAGTTGTGGAAGCAGTAGGGTTTTTAACGTTCATATAATGAGAAAAAAAGGTATTGGGAAATTGTTGTTATATGTCTCTGACGATCGCCGATTTAGAAAAGCTACAAACTCAACATCCAGACCTCAAATTTGAACTTGTTGATGGAGATATTATTATTATGAGTCCGTCCGATTATTGTTCGGAGGAAGTTGGTGGGGAATTATTAAGATTACTAGCCAATTGGGTCAAACCTCGCAAATTAGGACGAGTAACGGGATCTTCTGCAGGTTTTATTATGCCTAATGGGGATTTACTAGCGCCAGATGTGGCTTTTGTTTCAGCTGACAAATTGAGAGAAAGTCCGCGATCGTATGCCGAAATTGTGCCAGATTTAGTAGTTGAAATTAAATCTTCTACGGATAAAATCAAAAAATTAACTCGAAAAATTGAGAGATTTATCGAGTTAGGAGTGAGTGTAGCAATACTCGTAGATCCAGACAAGCATCTGGTTACAGTCTATCGTCCTAACGCCGAAGCTGTGGAGTTAGGGGACGACGACAAGCTAACATTACCCAATCTTCTACCTGGATGGGAAGTACAAGTAAGAGAGCTGTGGCCTGTGGTATTCTAAAAACTAAATATCAAAATACTGAATAATATATATATAAGCTAATTACGCCAGCCTAACAGAAATCGATCGACAGTAACTATCATCCATGAAAAGTACTTTTCTAGAACGTCTCAACAGTCCAGAACGTCCAGTTATAGTCTTCGACGGCGCAATGGGGACCTCTTTACAAACGCAAAACCTCACTGCGTCAGATTTTGGCGGAGAAAAATACGAAGGTTGTAACGAATATCTGGTACACAGTAAACCAGAGGCTGTAGAAAAAGTACATCGAGGTTTCCTAGAAGTGGGTGCGGATGTAATAGAAACCGATACTTTTGGGGGAACTTCAATAGTTCTGGCAGAATACGATTTAGCAGACAAGGCTTATTATCTCAATAAAACCGCCGCAGAAATCGCCAAAAGAGTCGCCGCAGAATACTCTACACCAGAAAAACCTCGTTTTGTAGCTGGTTCTATGGGTCCTGGTACTAAATTACCAACTTTAGGACACATTGACTTCGATACTCTCAAAACTGCTTATATAGAACAAGCAGAAGCTTTATATGACGGTGGTGCAGATTTATTACTTGTAGAAACATGTCAGGACGTACTGCAAATAAAGGCAGCATTGAACGCGATCGAAGAAGTGTTTGAGAAAAAAGGCGATCGCCTCCCTCTCATGGTGTCCGTCACTATGGAACAGATGGGAACTATGTTAGTAGGGACAGAAATTGACGCAGCTTTAGCAATACTCGAACCCTATTCTATAGATATCCTCGGTCTAAATTGTGCCACAGGGCCAGACTTGATGAAGGAACATATTAAATATCTCTCCGAACATTCTCCTTTCATCGTCTCCTGTGTTCCTAACGCTGGTTTACCAGAAAATGTTGGTGGAGTTGCGCACTACAAACTTACACCAATGGAGTTGCGAATGTCGTTGATGCACTTCGTAGAAGATTTAGGAGTGCAAATAGTTGGGGGTTGTTGCGGTACTCGTCCCGACCACATCGAACAATTAGCGGAAATGACGCGAGATTTAACGCCAAAACAGCGTCATCCCCAATACGAACCCTCTGCTGCATCGATTTACAGTACCCAACCCTACATACAAGATAATTCTTTCCTCATTGTCGGAGAAAGATTAAACGCCAGTGGTTCTAAAAAGTGTCGGACTCTGTTGAATGATGAAGACTGGGACGGTTTAATCTCTCTGGCTAAATCGCAAGTAAAAGAAGGCGCACACGTCCTCGATGTCAACGTAGACTATGTAGGAAGGGATGGGGTGCGAGATATGCACGAAATCGCCTCCAGGTTAGTTAATAACGTTACTTTACCTCTAATGCTGGACTCCACAGAATGGACGAAAATGGAGGCAGGATTAAAAGTAGCAGGTGGTAAATGTATTCTCAACTCCACTAACTACGAAGACGGGGAAGAACGTTTTTACCAGGTATTGGAATTGGCTAAAAAATATGGTGCGGGTATAGTAGTCGGTACGATCGATGAAGATGGTATGGGACGGACTGCGGATAAAAAGTTTGCCATAGCCAAACGTGCATACAATGCAGCTATTAAATATGGTATACCCGCCCACGAAATATTTTTCGACCCCCTAGCTTTACCAGTTTCTACAGGAATAGAAGACGATCGAGAAAATGGCAAAGCAACCGTAGAAGCAACTCGTCGCATCAGGGAAGAATTGCCAGGTTGTCACATTCTTTTGGGTATTTCTAACGTATCTTTTGGTTTAAACCCCGCTGCACGTCAGGTATTGAATTCGGTGTTTTTACACGAAACAATGGCGGTAGGATTGGATGGAGCGATCGTCAGTGCGAGTAAAATTTTACCCCTGTCGAAAATAGAACCAGAACATCAGAAAATCTGTCAGGATTTAATCTTCGATCGCCGCGAATTTGACGGAGATATTTGCACCTACGACCCACTTACCAAACTGACGGAATTATTTGCAGGGAAAAAGACTAAAAAAGATAAGGCTTTAGATACTAACTTACCTATAGAACAACGTCTCAAACAACATATTATCGACGGAGAAAGGATCGGTTTAGAAGAGGCTTTAACCGAAGCAATGGAAAAATATCCTCCCCTAGATATAATTAACACCTTCCTCTTAGATGGAATGAAAGTAGTAGGGGAATTATTTGGTTCGGGACAAATGCAGCTTCCTTTTGTATTGCAGTCAGCGCAAACTATGAAAGCAGCAGTGGCGCATTTAGAACCTTTCATGGAAACAGAAGAAAGTGATAGCAGTGGAAAAGGGATATTCGTAATTGCTACTGTTAAAGGAGATGTCCACGATATTGGCAAAAATTTAGTCGATATCATCCTCTCTAATAATGGTTACAAAGTAATTAATCTGGGAATAAAACAACCAGTCGAAAATATTATTCAAGCCTACGAAGAAAGTAACGCTGACTGCATCGCTATGAGTGGATTGTTAGTTAAATCTACGGCGTTTATGAAAGAAAATTTAGAGGTATTTAACGAAAGAGGAATTAGCGTACCTGTTATTTTAGGTGGTGCGGCGCTAACTCCTAAATTTGTCAACCAAGATTGTCAAAATACCTATAAAGGTCAGGTAGTTTATGGCAAAGATGCCTTTTCTGACCTCCATTTTATGGACAAATTAATGCCTGCGAAAAAAGCAAACAAGTGGGACGATATTAAAGGATTTTTAGACGAATATACCGAAGAAAATAACGGCAAAAACGGCAAAAAAACCGAACCAGAAGAATACCAAATTAACCCCGATACTATAATTGGGGACGGATCCAAAACAAAACAATCTCCAACAGAAAAAGATACCAGACGATCGGATGCTGTTACTCTCGATATCGATCGTCCCACTCCTCCTTTCTGGGGTACAAAGATACTAAACCCCCAAGATATCTCTCTAGAAGAGGTCTTCTGGTATCTAGACTTACAAGCGACGATCGCAGGACAATGGCAATTCCGCAAACCTAAAGAACAGTCAAAGGAAGAATACCAAGAGTTTTTAGCTGAAAAAGTTTATCCTCTACTAGAAAAGTGGAAGCAGCTTATTATCGAGGAAAATTTACTCCATCCAACAGTAATATACGGCTACTTCCCAGTACAAGCAAAAGGGAATTCATTGTATATCTACGATACCGAAGCGATAGCCCAAGGGAAAGACATAGAAACTCTAGAACCAGTAGCAACCTTAGAATTTCCCCGTCAAAAATCGTCCCGTCGTCTGTGTATTGCTGATTTCTTCGCGCCAAAAGGATCTGGTATCGTAGATGTATTCCCCATGCAAGCCGTAACGGTAGGGGAAATAGCTACAAAATACGCCAAAAAACTATTTGACTCCGATCGCTATACTGACTATCTCTATTATCACGGCATGGCGGTACAAACAGCAGAAGCGCTAGCAGAATGGACTCACGCTAGGATACGTCGCGAGTTAGGTTTTGCGACAGAAGAACCCGATAATATAAAAGACATCTTACAGCAAAGATATCGCGGTTCTCGCTATAGTTTTGGCTATCCTGCTTGTCCCAATATTCAGGATCAGTACAAGCAATTAGAGTTATTAGGTTGCGATCGCATCGACCTCTACATGGACGAAAGCGAACAAATATATCCCGAACAATCTACTACTGCAATTATTACTTATCACCCAGTGGCTAAATACTTCAGCGCTTAATTATTAACTAAATTTCCAGAAATAGAACACTTATTTAATTTTAAAGATGTGGTGAGAAAGATACCGTTGAAAGGGTTAGGTTAGAGACAAATCGATCGCAATATCTAGTTAACTTGACAACAAGGAACGGACATTGGAAAACGTCAATCGTTTAGTTATCACTAGATTAGTTCGTGCCAAATTGTCCAATAGCTGTCATTTTCAACTAATAAACAAAATCGATTATTATCAAGATATTCTTTTACTAAATCTAAGGCTGCGCCTTTGAGTTTTTTAGCAAAAGAAACTCCTTCTTTTAAATTATTACTTTGAATCTGAATTAGATTGTTCTCTGAGTCAGATAAAAACTTTTGTTTTAATTCTTTTTCCGTGATTATCAGCATATTAATGATAGACTTATCCTTTGTTCTTTAATGTTATTTAAATTGTATGAGACTAAACTGACGACATCTGTACTTATAATGTTTCAGCGGTGACGAAAAGTTATAAAATATTTTACTTTTTGTTTTATACCAAACTCCATTAAAGTGAAAAATTTTATAAAAACCCGTTAAAACATCATTAAAAGCTTAAAACGTGTAGCAAAAAGTAAAAAAAATGTGAATTTTTGTATAGCAACAGTTTTTCTTGTCAATTACACGGTGTGACTAAAATTACAATAATTATGTAATCATAAAGTTGTTACGCTCAATAGTAACACAAATATTTAACCCTTGACCTCGTGAAGTCAATTATTGGCAATAAATATTACCTATTTTTTTATTTGTAACTTTTTATTTATAAATAGGTTTAACTTTTTCAAGGTTTACATAAATTTACTTACTTCGATCGTACATAGAGAGACTCTGTGTTACCGATCTATACTTCCTGATTTTTATTGCCAACCTAGTTCTTTTCTAAATTCTTCAGAATATTTCGCTTTTGACCAATTTCTTGCTTTTTTAACTTGTTCGACTTTTAGATCGATCGCGCCATTGAGGTTAGCGTCAGTGAGGTTAGCGTCAGTGAGGTAAGCGCCAGTGAGAATAGCACCAGTGAAATCTGCGCCTCTGAGGATAGAGCCAGTGAGGTCTGCATCATTGAGGATAGAGTCAGTGAGGTCTGCGCCTCTGAGGATAGTGCAAGTGAGAATAGCCCCAGTGAGAATAGCTCCAGTAGGGTTAGCCCCAGTGAGGTTAGCCCCAGTGAGAATAGCACCATCGAGGTTAGCACCATTGAGGTTAGCACCATTAAAGATAGCGCCATTAAGGATAGCGCCATTAAGGATAGCCCCAGTGAGAATAGCGCCAGTAAGGTTAGCCCCAGTGAGGTTAGCCCCAGTAAGGTTAGCCCCAGTGAGGTTAGCCCCAGTGAGAATAGCTCCATTGAGGTTTACTGATTTTATGTCAGCTTTACTAAGATCGGCGAAAGAAAGGTCAGCATTACGGAGTATCGAAGGATTTTCTTTCTCTTTACTAGCAAGACCACTACTTACTAAAAAACTGCTTACTTGTGCGATTCTAGCGTTGTCCAGTTGACGAATCAACGTTACTGTTAAAGCTTGAGCCGCACGAGTAACTGGCTCTTCATGTTTTGCCTCAGCAAGCTGACTAGTAGTAAGAAGTTGAGTCATTTGCTGTAAATATTGTCTCAAAGCTTCTTGTCTCCGATTTTCTTGGCTCTCCTCGCTTTGGCGTTTTAGTAGTTCTTCTTGCCTTTTATTATCTTCCTTACTTTGGCGTTCTTCTCGCTCAATATCTTCTTTTCGCTTGCGCTTTTCAAATTCTTGATTAATATTTCGAGCAACAATTATGAGAGTAATAGGAGTAGCTAAGGCTTTTATCAATTCTAGTAACCTATTAAAAGTTGCACTTTCTAGCAGATAAACCAGAATAAGCAACCCAATGCCATAAACCCCCAAAATGTAAAGCTGAGCATATAAACCAAGATAATTCACTATAAACCTGATTTAAGATATCACTCATTAAATATGTACACCACAACTTTCAACTTTACCCCACCAGCGAGCGCATTTGCACCATTAGCTAGGAAGAGGGGTAATGAGTGAATATCCGAGCGCGAGCTTCTAAGATCTGAGGATGGTAGAACTCGATTTCAATCTTTCAACTTAATCTTCTAAAAGTTCGCGCAATTGCCTTCTCTGTCATCACTTTAGAATTGTTTTTCTTAGTAATTTCCAATAATTGCTAAGTAAGCTATCGTATAGAGTTTTGCAATAGCATAAGAATGAGTTACTAAGCATGTCTTCACGTACCAAAATCGGACTACTTATTAGCACCTCGTGGTCTTGGCGAACGCGAAACTTAGCAACACTGGCTCTATCTGAGGGAAGTGATGGCAGCATCTTTATCAGGTTTAAAATAGCTTTCAGATAAGCTATTGAATGACCTTTGTATGTTAGCAGTGTAATTTGTAATAACTCGTGCAAGAGCAATATTGGTGCGAGTAATAATAGGGTACGAATTTGGTAATTCTTGAGCATAAAATGCCAGCGGTTTCGGATTTGGTGCTGGAATAGTTTGGTGCCACGGGGACTGCAATTATGAATAACGTGTGCTGTAGGCACTTCTATAATTCTGTAACCTGCCAGCTTGATTCTATGGGTAAAGTCTCCGTCATCCTTACCTGCGAAGTATCGGTTGTCGAATAAACCTGCGCGTATAGCGGCAGCACGAGAAATTAAGAGAGTGCAACCTGAGGCACAGCCGATATCTTGTGGCTCAGTTCCGCGCTCGTAAACTGGCTTACCTTGCCAAGGATTGACCGCTTCACACATAAAATGAAGGCTCGTTCCTGCATACTGGATCGTATCTGGTTTATTGGCATATACAACAATTGGGCTGGCGATTGCAATCGAAGGGTCTTGCTTCATGGCAGTTCTAAGCAAAAAAACGGTGTTTGCTTGTACCATGACATCAGCATCCATAATAAGTACATAGGGTGTCGTTGCACTAGTGATACCAAGATTACGCGCAGGATTTGGACCTTTATTGAAATCAAGACGCAGAACCCGAACACCAGACCATTGGGATTCAACCCAATCTGTCCCGCCGTCAGTACTAGCAACATCTACTATAGTTATCTGTTCATTGGGACAACCAGCCGCTTTCAGTGACTCCAGTGTTGCTGCTAGATAACTCAGAGCATTGTGGGTGACAATGGCAACTGAGACATCTTGAGGAAATTCTTCTACCGCCGTCACCTGTGTAGTAGCAGTAAAGTTGAGAGTCGTTTGCTTTTGTAAATCCTCTATCTGTTTTGTTGTCATAACGATCGTGACCTTTTAACTAAGTTTGTTAATAGTCTTAATAGATTGCTTTTGCAAATTAATTGTTTTTGTTGCGCATCTTAGTAACTTTGGCTGGAACTCCAATAGCCACAGCATCATAGGGAATGTTTTTAGTAACTACGGCACTTCCACCAACAATGCACCCCTCACCAAAGATTTTTGATTCTTTATTATAATTAGAAGTTTTTTGAGATTTTGTCAGTGAGAAAAGGTATGAAAAAGTATGAAAAAATACAATTAAATAGTTAAAAATTGTTAAGGAACGCGATCGCTCCAATAGGCAGCTTCAGACTAAACGGGGTAGTCTGTTTAACAGTTGTCAGTGAACAGTTACCAGTTATCACCCTTCGGGAGAGGGAACAGGCAACAGGCAACCAATGTTTTTGTAGAATGTCTAAGAACGTGGTTTAAATCTATAACTGATAACTGATAACTGATAACTGTTTATATTAATTCCCAAAAAAAGTAAACTCCGACTGAAATACTTTAGTCGGAGTAATTAACTACTGTCTAAGCTGAAACTGAGTGACTAACGTTTTGATTTTGCCATCGTTTGTTGAGGCGATAACCTAAACCATAAACTGTTTCAATAAAATCTTTAAGTGCTCCAGCTTTTGCTAATTTTTGTCTCAAACGCTTGACATGAGATTTCACTGCATCTTGTTGGGGATATTCCTCCAATGACCACAGATTATCTCTAATTACACAGGAACTCAACACGCGAGAACCATTACGCACAAACAATTCTAATAAACGATACTCTTTGGGGGTTAATTTTAAGGGGCGATCGCCATAGGTTGCTTCACAACTATTAGGATCTAGACACAAGATTCCCCATTTCATGACTGGAGCTATAGAAGATTTTCCTCGACGCAATAAAGCGCGTATGCGTGCTAATATTTCGTCTATGTTATAAGGCTTGATAACGTAATCATCTGCTCCCGCATCTAGACCGTCAATTCCCTTTTCGATATCGCTTTCTTCAGTCAATAGAAGAATAGGTATTTCACAGCCACATATGCGTACTTTGCGAACTAAATTAATACCATCGAGCAAAGGAGACACTACGTTTACAATCAGCAAATCGTAATCAAAAGCCTCGATCGACCCCCAAGCATCTCTACTATCACTGACAATATCGACTACATAGTGATGTTTGGTTAAAGCTTTTCTCAGCCATCGGCTAATCCACCGATCGTTTTCTATTAATAAAATTTTCATGACTTATATCTATCTTGAGATTAAATCCAATTTTTTATGGTCGTCTGTCTGGCCAGGACAGTTAGATTTCTATCTATCTGAATATCTAATATTACTGCTTTTATGTTTCTTTTGGGTTAATTTGCACACAACCAGATCGCGATCGGGATCTTAATAAATTTGCGATCGGACTTAATATACTCTCTCTGTATATCTTTCACCAATCTATAAGATTAATTTATTGTTTTTATATTAAAAAATAATAGCAATATATATATAATTTTATTATTATTTTATAACCTATGCAAGTTGTTTTTACTGATTTTTTTCAGTATTAACTAACTAGATACACTAGACGCCCTAATTTTAATAAAAGAACTAGATGAAGAACTTTTAACTCGCTATCCTAATAGCAGCGTGCATAGATTAGACTTGGAAAAAATAGATAATATAGGTTTATTGAAGTTGAAATTAGAAACAGGCGATCGCCAACCAGAAGCCTTGGGTTTGTACGCTTCATTGGGCTACAAGCAAATTCCTAATTTCGGAGAATATATAGGAGATCCTCACAGCATCTGTATGGAAAAAAAATTGTGCTAACTAAATTCTATAGAGAAACTTTCGATCGTTTGACGTTACTAGCTCTTTCTCGATAACCTCAGTGTCAACAGTCAAAAATTTCTCTACCGTATTGACTATTTTAGGAATTTCTAGGGGTTTGGAAATAAAATCTGTTGCTCCAACTATCCTAGCGCGAGCTCGATCTGTATAACCGTCCCTACTTGTAAGCAGAACCACTGGCGTATCTTTCAACTTAGAAATCTGACGCAGTTTTTGGCATACTTCTAAACCATTACATATAGGCATCTCTATATCGAGGAAAATCAGATCGGGTTTAGATGAGATCATCATGGTTATAGCTTGCAAAGGCTCTTGAATGCCAAGATAACCGTAACCTTCTCGGCAAATAATATTTTTCATAGTTTTGACAATTTGCCGACTATCATCAATACAAGCTACTAGTCCTTGAGGTTGAGTATCGTATCTCGGTAATACTCTTGAAGCTTTATGAGAAAAAGTGTTAAACGGCGATTTTGTCAAGCTAGAGGTTGAAAATAGATTCTGTTGCTTCGGGAAGTGACTGGGTGAATTGGCCAATTGGCGATCGCCTTCATACTTTCCTAATTCAGTGTAAGCACTTATTTTGCTGCCGCAGGTAGCGCAGGTCAATTCCAATTCTTTGAGTATTTGATGTACGTCCCTGTAAGGTCTGTAGTTAATTTCCTGTAACACTCCTGCATTTTTTATTATCTGACGCAAGACGAAAATCATTGGTTGACGAGAAGCATTTACAACCTTCCGCTTGCCTTCACGAATCATCTCTCGATCGCAAATTTGCCAATTTCTATAAAATTCTGCTCTTATTCTGTGTTTTTGTTCTTCAGATAAAATTCCCACTTTTTAAATTTCCCAGGCTTTAATTTCTTGTTTTTAAACCCAATAATTTAGTTTTTGTTGCTTTTTTGTTTACTTACATATCACAGATCGCGGCTTTTTTATAAATATCAATTAATTTCTAGTTTATGAGAAATTGTCATTGTTTCATACAGTAAAATCCACAGATTAACACTCTGAAGAAGCACGCGTCTGAATTCTTTCTACTGACTAGATTAATATTACATTAAATTTTTGTAAACATTCCAAGGCCCTATTTTGACATCAACTTGAAAAATTAATCCAGAATTGTCGCTCGAAGTGATCCAGGTCAGTCGGCAGGAATTAAAAACTTTGTAAAATATTAAATGTTTCAGTAAAAATACTTAACTTACATCCCATCCTTAAGTTAAATATATAGATACATACAAGTATAAAAATTTGTACATTACACAAAACATATCAAAATATCAAAAGCGCTATCTAGGATGAAAAAGTTAGTTGTTCTTAAGTTAAACGGAAATTTCAGGGAAGGTTTTTTTGTTTCTTTAGAAATTGGACGAGAAGGTAAATATCCCGAGACAGAGCAGACTGGTTATTTGCCTGCTAATACTTCTGTAATTGATGCTTACGAAGAGTGGCAATCAATATATAGAGAGCTAGAACATTCTTTTAGACTCAAAGACCGCATAGATAATTCTTTTCAACTGCCTCAAACTCAAAAATATCATCCTGTAGAACTACACATAGATGACTATATCAAAAAAAGAAAACAAAACTGTACGGACAAAGCCACAGCATTAAAAGAACAACTAAATCAATGGCTGGAATCGCGGGGATTTAGACGAATAGACGAGCGTTTAAGGGAAAAATTAAGCTTAGAAGATGAAGTTCGTTTTCTCATTCGCACTACCTCGAGTAGAGTCAAAAAACTACCTTGGCATCTTTGGAATTTGCTCGAACGTTATTACAGTGCAGAAATTACACTAGCTGGCTTAGAACACGAAAAAGTTGCAAATTTAAATTTACAATCACCTAAAAAAGTTGTCAAAATACTTGCTGTTTTAGGAAATAGTTCGGGAATCGATCTAGAACCAGATACAAAACAACTTCTCAAACATTTACCACAAGCAGATATAACTTTTCTCAAAGAACCCTCACGTCAACAACTTAATAACTACCTCTGGGAGCAATCTTGGGATATTTTATTTTTTGCAGGTCACAGTCACACAGAAGGTAAAACAGGTCGAATTCACATCAATCAAACCGAAAGCCTTAGCATCGATGAAATAGGCTCCGCGCTCAAAAAAGCTATTGATAGTGGATTACAACTAGCTATTTTTAACTCCTGTCAAGGTTTAGGATTGGCACATTATTTACAAAAACTCCATCTTCCTCATACCATTGTGATGCGAGAGCCAGTTCCCGATCTGGTAGCTCAAAAGTTTTTGAATTATTTTCTGACTTTTTTTGCCAGTGGCAAACCTTTACATTTAGCAGTACGATCGGCCAGAGAAAGGCTAGAAGGCTTAGAATATCAGTTTCCTTGCGCTAGTTGGCTGCCTACCATCTACCAAAACCCTGCTGTTTTACCCCTAACTTGGTCTGAGTTACTGGGAGAGAATGCCTCTGCTTCAACTCACCTTCAATCTACCTCCAAAACACTAAAAGAAAATCGCTCCGAAATCCCTAACGAAAAGGTTGTTATTGACACTCCCAATACGATCGCTTCTTCCACTATGAGTTCGAGCAATACTGCTCGAGCGCAATACCCAACTTTACCTAAATCGTCGGAATTAGAGCTGGTAAAAGGTCTCAAAAATAGTAGTAAGCAAAAGTATCGTAATTTAACCGTCCTAGGAATTACTACTCTAACTATTACTGGAGCAATCATTTTAGGAACTACAAGGCTGTTCAATTTTTCCCAGTTTTACTCAAAAGAATCGGAAATTACTACCCCATCTACGTCCTCTCTTCTTCCTAATAAGCAAGTACGAGATGGCTCGATCGCGCTCAAAGAGAACTATATAGACGTAACTGACATACCTGTAGGACATTTTCGATATGGCGGGAGTACTACTTGGGCTGTAATTAGAGAGAAGGTAGACCCATCGATCGCATCTGTCTGGCCGCAGTTTAATTTAGTTTATGCCGAACATCCCCAGATTGCTCCTAGCTCTGGAGTCGGAGTTAAAATGTTGCTTGACGATCAATTGAGTTTTGCTCAAACCTCTCGTCCCCTCAAGCCATCAGAGTACGAGCAGGCAGAAGCGAAAAGATATACTCTTCAACAAATTCCTGTAGCCATTGATGGCATTGCTTTTGCTGTTAACCCTTCCTTGAATATTCCTGGTTTAACCATATCTCAACTTAAAGATATTTACACTGGTAAAATTGTTAACTGGAAAGAAGTTGGCGGACCAGATCTCGAAATCCTCCCCTTCTCTAAATCTCCTAAGACAAGCGGTACTGCTGAATTTTTTGTCAAAAACATCGTAAAAAGCAAGGAATTTGGCGATTCAGTCAAAATAGTTACTAATATCACCCAAACCTTGAGAGAAATTTCTGCTAATCGGGGTGCGATCTTTTTTGCTTCTGCTCCAGAAATAGTATACCAGTGTTCGATTAAACCACTTCCCATTGGCAAGATTGCCGGACAGTATGTTGCTCCCTACGCTGAGCCATTAGTGCCACCATCTCAGTGTCCTTCCCGTCGCAATTCTATCAACAGCAAAGCTTTCCAACAAGCAAAGTATCCCTTAACTCGCAATCTCTACGTCATTATTAAAGAAAATGGTTCCTTTGAAGAAGAAGCAGGAAGAGCTTACGTTCAATTGCTTCTAACTGAGGAAGGACAAAAGTCGATCGAAAGTGCTGGTTTTGTTCCTACCCACATTGCTCCCGATTGATTTAACTAAACGCCCCCCTCCTCAAAGGGAGGGTTACAGTAAAAGTAGTGCCAACTCCGACTTGACTCTCTACTGAAATTTCACCCGAGTGTAGTTCGACGCATTTTTTCACAATTGCTAACCCCAAACCACTGCCAGCAATTGTATCGACATTACTGGCGCGATAGAAAGGCTCGAACAGTTGTTTTTGCTCTTCGAGAGGAATGCCAATCCCCCGATCGCGCACGTAAAAGACAACAGTTTTGTCCTGCTCGATCGCGCTGAAGTCGATTTTACCCCCAAAAGGGGAATATTTGATCGCGTTGGCGAGTAAATTGCTCAAAATGTGTCGTAGAAGATCGCGATCGCATAACACCTCCTTTAATTCCCCAAAACAAGTGAAAGCAATATCGATCTCGTTACCGTCATTACTCAATCTAAACTCTTCTACCAGGGATCGACAGAACAATTCTAAATCCAGTGGCACGAGTTGACATTCTAATTTACCCGAATCAGCTCTACCTATTAAAAGACACTCGTCCAACATTCGATCCATGTTTTTAATAGCCGAGCGAATCAACTGGAAATGAGCTAATTTTTTCTCCTTACTCAAAAGGTGTTCTCTTTTGAGTAGCAAGCCACTAGAAAGCAGGATAGCATTCATAGGATTGCGGAAATCGTGAGAAAGCATGGAAAGAAACTCAGATCTGAGGCGATCGACTTCTTTAGCTTTAACCATTTCCGCAGTTGCTTGCTCGATCGCAGTTTCCAATGCCTCATTTTCTTTTCGCAACGTTTCTTGAGCCTGCTTGCGTTCAATAGCGTAGCACAAGGAACGAATCAGTAATTCGGGTCTAATCTGTCGCTTGACCAGATAATCTTGCGCTCCTTGTCGGACAGCTTCAATTGCTAGAGAATCGTCGTTAGTATTAGTTAGAACGACAATTGGTAAGCTTGGTGCCAGCCTCATCAAGGGTTGAAGGGATGCTAATCCTTGAGAGTCTGGTAAAGTTAAATCCAATAAAATGACATCAAAATAGTCTCGATCGAGTCGCTTGAGTGCTTCTTGCAATCGCTGAACGTGTACCATACTAAATTTTTGGCGTTCAGCTACTTTAAGAAACTCCTGCAACAGTCTAGCTTCTGCCAGATTATCCTCTATCAACAAGATTTTTAAAGAGTTTCCACACATGACGTTAGGGTTTTTTCCTGAAGCTCATCTACTCCTATAGCGGTTAGTGGTTAGTGGTTAGTGGTTAGTGGTTAGTGATTAGTTTTCTCCCCCATCTTCCCACACTTCCCACACTTCCCACACTCCCCACACTTCCCACACTCCTCTCTCCCCCTCTTAAATTACACCGATGGGAGAGTAGCAGTTGAAAGCCAAAAATCTTCAATCCCTTTGACTATTTTAAATAATTCGCTGAGGTTGCGGGATTTAGTGATGTAACAATTCACGTGCAAGTCGTAACTCTGCTGGATGTCATCTTCGTTTCTCGAAGTTGTCAACACCACCACCGGAATCCTTTTTAGATTGGGATCGACTTTAATTTCTGCGAGTACTTCTCGACCGTCTTTCTTTGGTAAATTTAGGTCTAACACGACCAAGTCGGGACGAAGCGCACTAGCATACTCCCCCTCTTGACGCAGGTAAGCCATAGCATCTACGCCATTTCTTACCGACATCACTTGATGGGGTACCGAGCTATTTTTCAGTGCTTCTTGAATTAAGCGGATATCAGCTCGATTATCCTCAACCAAAAGGATTATTTTGTCCTTTCCGTCCATTTATTATACGCTCCCGTCTCCCTACCGGAATTGTAAAGTAGAAGGTGGAACCTCTATCGAGTTCAGACTCGACCCAAATCCGACCTCGATGGCACTCTACAATCTTTTTACAAATCGCCAAACCCATACCCGTACCAGGATATTCTTCTCGCGTATGCAATCGCTGAAAGATAACGAAAATGCGATCGCTAAACTGCGGGTCTATACCTATGCCATTATCTTCTACCCAGAACAACCACTCATCTTCAATGCGTTTAGTTCCCACGTGAATTTTCGGAGGCTCTTCACTGCGAAATTTAATGGCATTACCAATGAGATTTTGGAATAATTGCATTAATTGGGTTCCGTCCGCCATCACTATTGGTAAAGGATCGTGGGTAATTTCTGCTTTCGTTTCGATAATGCGGTTGCGCAAATTGCCTAATGCTTTTTCTAAAGACTTTTCTACCTCCGTCAATTCAAATTCTATACCCTGCACGTCTACTTTTGAGTAGGCCAATACGTCATCGATGAGGGTTTGCATCAGGCTTACCCCTTCTACAGCATAGTTAATGAACTCTTTGCCATCTTCGTCAATTGCTTCTTCGTAACGCATCTCCAACAACTGCACGTAGTTAGCCACTTGATTGAGAGGTTCTTGCAGGTCGTGGGAAGCCACATAAGCAAACTTTTTCAATTCCGCATTCGATCGCTCCAGATCGCGAGCTAATTGAGCTAATTCGTCTGCTTGACGGAGAACAATATTGACGATCGCTTTTCTCAACTCCAATGCTGCCTTAATTTCTACCTGTTTCCAGGGTAAAGACTTCAAGCGCACTGTTTCTTTCCACAGTTCAAATGACTTGCGCGGAGATAGTTTTAAAATCCCTTCTGAATGGCTTTTTTCAAAAGCTTTACTCGGATCTCCTCCCCAATTTACTGTTTGAATTACTTCTGGTCTAAACCACAATACGAAGTTTCTTTGAGAAATTGGAATAGCCAACAAACCACTAGCAACATCTTTATATCTTTGCGCGTCTGAATAAATACTCGGCAAAGAATCTGTGGCAAAAACTTCTTGTTCTACGTTTTTTTGCAGCCATTGAACTAAAAAATTGAGGTCTTCTCGCTCGGGAGTTTTCCCAACTACCGTCCAATTTCCCCCAAAACATATAGCTGCTCCGGTTGCATTAGTTAAGTCTAATAAATTAGGTTCGTGCTTAACTAAACCATCTACAAACTTTTCTTCTTCTGACATATATTCAATCAAAATCGAACGAATATATGTCAGCCTCATTCTATGGTCATAATCTTCCGTTTCTTCTCTAGAAGATATTTCTGCAAATATTACCCTTCCCAAGAATTCGCAGGCTTTACGCAATTCGTAAGATACGTATTTAGGCGATCGATGGTGACAAGCAATTAACCCCCACAGTTTTCCGTCTTTAATTAAAGAGATTGTTAGAGAAGCACTAACCCCCATATTTTCTAGATATTGCAAGTGACAGGGTGAAGCGCTTCTGAGAACTGAAAAAGTTAAATCTACAGGGCGATCGATAATTGGATTTTGAAGAGGGAATAGCTCTGCGGGTTGGGTTTTAGCATCGGGAATTATTCTAATATAATTAGAACTAAATAATTTTCTTGCTGGTTTAGGAATATCCGATGCTGGATAGTGGAGACCCAGATAAGGCTCCATATCTTCTTCTTTTTCTTCGGCGATAACTGTCCCGTGATTGTCTTCTTCAAATTTATACAGCATCACTCTGTCAAATCCTGTCACTTTGCGAACTTCTGTGACAATTACTTGACAAAATTCCTGGAGATTTGATGTTTCTTGTAGCTGATTTATAGATACTCTTGCTAGATGATAAAAACTTAAAAATGGGATATTTTCTTGAGAAATAGCTGGCTCTAATTCTAAAATTAAAAATCCATCTGGATTTCGATGAAAAACTCCATCAAATACTACATAATCATCCCCATTTCGCCTTACCCAAAATTTTGTAGGATTAATATAGTCCAAGTTTTCATCTGACAAACCTGGTTTTATTGTTTCTACTTGAAATGAATCTAGTAATTCTTCTAATTTTTTCCCCAGTAGACTTTCAGGAGTTTTCCCAAGTTCTTTATAAGAATTGTTGCTGACTTGTAATATTTCTAGCTCTGGTTCTTTTAATATTAGAACTACTCCGTGGGGCTGAATTTGACCAGAAATGTGGATTTGTGTCTGGTCTAAATTGCTTAAATTAAGATCTTGAAACTCTACATCTATTCCCTGCACCTTCTTCCTCCCTATTTTTTGGTTATATCCCGATCGCTATCCCGATTACATATAACTCGACACCACTATTAAATTTTTTTTAAATTTAGGCACTAATTCGTATTTTGCGATCTTCGTTATTGAATTGTATTAGAGATCTGAGCTGCTAAGTCTCTTTCCTATTTATTAGATCTAATTTTTCTAGAATCGATCGATTTAAGATTAAATAATTTACAATTCACATTCTTTTTTTAAAAAATGCAAAATATTGCAACTTTTAACAGTTGTCAGTTACCAGTTACCAGTTATCAGTTGTGAGTAGGTACTTTCGTACCCTAGCTCTACAGGGAGAATGTCTCCTTTTAAATCCATGTATTTTGTTCGATGAGCGAGCAGTTACAAAAAAATATGACAAAGTAGGACAGTCTTGGACAAATTTACGGAAGGAAATTATTTTTATTAGGGTTGGAAAAAGTTCATTTTTATGAGTGCAGTCCTTATCGATAGGTTCTCGGCTAGTAGGATAGGTTGTTGGTTTATGAGGACTGCACTCATAAAAATAATTTCCTCTCTCGCCCTTCTATAGTATTAAAGTTGATTACGAAGAGCGACAAGTTGTCGTTAAAGGTTTCCCTATAAAAATAGAACTATTGTAACCCAGATGCGAAAAAACTCATAAACTCAAACCTATAGCTGAGGAAGACTGTCCCTATTTCTAATATTTCTCTCGGGGCTAGCTTCGTCCAGACGATCGTTTTTACCTCTTTTTCCACTCCTTATTATTTTTAACTTGCCAAATCGTGACGATAATATTAATTTAGATTGAGATAAAAATATAAAAAACTTATTTAACATTATGAACAGAAGCATCATAGGTGGTCGTTTCCAGATCGTCAAGCAACTGGGAAGAGGCAGTTTCGGTGAAACCTATTTAGCAGAAAATATCCAGCAATTTCGCCATCAGTGCGTAGTCAAACAGTTGCGTACTATGGCTGTTAATAACAAAGATTTTAAGAAAATCAAAGAGTTGTTTGAAAGAGAAGCTAAAGCACTATACGAACTAGGTCGCCATCACCAACAAATACCCTCTCTGATTGCCTATTTTGAAGAAGAGGGGCAATTGTATTTGATTCAAGAATTTATCGAAGGACACGATCTCACAAACGAACTGACTCCCAACAACAAATTAAGCGAATCTGAAACGCTTGCTCTGCTGGAAAACATCTTAGAACCTCTTGCTTATCTTCACGAGAACAGAGTAATACATCGGGATCTAAAACCTTCTAATTTAATGCGTCGCAACGCTGACAGAAAAATATTTCTCATTGATTTTGGTGCGATTAAAGAATTAGCCGTAACCCAAATAATCAATACAATTGGAGAAACCCGAAGCGCAACAATTATCGGCACTCCAGGTTATATGCCATCAGAACAAGAAGAAGGACAACCCCATTTTGCTAGCGATGTCTATGCGGTTGGTGTTATTGCCATTCAAGCAATAACAGGATTAATGCCACACCAATTCAAGAAAGATCCAAAGACAGGAGAGTTAGTTTGGCAACATAAGGCTTCTATTAGCCGAGAATTTGGCGCACTTTTAGCAAAAATGGTAAGTTACGATCGTCAAAAGCGCTATTCTAGTGCCATTGAAGCCTTAAAAGCATTGCTACAAATAAGGGAAAGTAACGACTCAGTAAATCAAAAGAATACATCGAGTTCAAAGTTGAGATTTGAAGTAGTAACCGTAAATGCAAGCGGTAACATAATCGCTCGAAGCGACGCGGAGGCTCAATATTTTACTGAATATTTGGGCAATGGTGTTGAAATAGAAATGGTCGCTATTCCTAGGGGGACTTTTATGATGGGGTCTCTCTCAACAGAAAAAGGCAGCAGAGATAATGAACGTCCTCATCATAGAGTCACAGTCCAGCCTTTCTTTATAGGCAAGTATCAAGTAACTCAGGCGCAGTGGAAAGCAGTTGCTAATTTAACTAAAGTCGATCGCCTTTAGAGAAAATTCCCCAGCCTTTAAAGTAAGATGGATTTAGTTTGAGATCGCGATCGACTTTAGTTAAATTAGCAACTGCTTTCCACTGCGCCTGAGTTACTTGATACTTGCCTATAAAGAAAGGCTGGACTGTGACTCTATGATGAGGACGTTCATTATCTCTGCTGCCTTTT
>JASJDA010000263.1 GCA_030065755.1 Prochloraceae cyanobacterium
GGATTCAAACCACCGTACGTCGCCTTGCCTTACGGCTCCCCTATAAAAATAACCAATTGCATTGTCATTTATTGGGGGTCTTAAACCCCAATAAACTCACTACTCACTACTTACTACTCACTACGAAGAAGCGCTAGCTCGATAATCACCTATAGTGGGATTTTACGAAATTGGTATTAAAAAGAAGTGTTTAAGGGAATATTAGCTTCTACTATTCATAATAGAGAATATAGCTCTCTGTAAATATGAAAAATATTGAAGCTGTGATGGAGAGCGATAAGCGCTCAAAATGCATGTCCTGGGTGTTATGGCATCTGAACGCAACTTATCCCTAATCCTCTTAACCTCTTATCGTCCGACACTGGTCAATCAAGAGGTATTACTTTGCCAATTTCGCCAATGAGCCCATTTCTTCCATAGCGATCGGTCGCTTAATATAACCGATCGCCATAGCAGGAGTAACATTTTTTCCTAGGCTAAAATGAGGTCGAACCCAATTATGCAAGTAGTCAGACGAAAGCTATGGAAACTATATTGATTTTTGTAAAAACAGGTTGACGAATTGCACACCGTTATGAGTTGGACCTTCAATCACTCGCCAAACCTCGAGCACTTAACCACCAATTTCCCAAAGGTCATTCTAACATACTGTACAGTTTAGTTTAAGTAAAGATAATGGCGATTTTCAATAATTAGGGCTTGCTGAATAAAGCTGTAATACCCTCTAAATAAAGGTTTCAAGCATTTTTTCGTAAAATAAGTGCAAGGTTTTAGGAGGTGTGAGGCTCAAAAACCTTGCACTTGTTCGCTAAACGCCTAGCTTGTTTTTAAGAGCAATTCCTAAACCTACTATTTTCAAGCTGTGTGGCTGCTAGATTCGCGATCGCTGCTTTTTCAGCAAACCCTACTTAGTAAAAATCTGTTAGAGGCAGAGCCTTGTTTAGCCAATCTTCGGATGATTGAGCATTAGGCGGCGAACCGTTCCCCGGAGGTAAATTAGGGCATGTTCTCAAATAATCGATGCCAAAGTCTACGAACCGAGCCCACTCATCCTGTGTCAAATTGCGTTGAACCCTTTCGCAAATTAGTTTAGCCAGGCTTTCGGCGTTCATATTCCAGATCAGAACCGTTCCGTCGTGACTGCCTGAAATAAGTTTCTGACCATTTGGGCTGAAAGATACTGAGCTTACTCCTGCATAGTGTCGTCTTGGTAAAACAATCGGAACCGCGTAGGGACGATCCACATCCCATACCCAGATTGTACCGTCAAAGCAGCCTACAGCCAGGAGAGCACCTTCTGGACTAAATGCAATAGAATTAAACCCAGAATTTGCACCATAAAGAATTAAAGATTTTTCACTTCGCAGATCCCATAGTCGAACAATTCGGTCTGCACTCGCTGATGCCAACCACCGCCCGCATGGACTAAATGCTACTGCTCTGACTTCTTGCCGATGACGATTACGATCGTCCAGTGTTTTCGGTTCAATAGAATGCTGGCTTACGTGCCACAGTTGAACAATTCCATCACCATGGCCAGAAGCTAGCATTTGGCTGTCTGGACTGAAAGCAACAGCCCAGATCCATTTTATTTCGCGCTGATCGCAAGGAATTGAGTGAGGGAAAGGTAAATGCTTCGTGAAGGGAGCCGAACCAGGTTCGCCTAAATTCCATACCCACACAGTTTGATTTCGATCTCCTGCGGCCAACCATTGTCCATCTTTACTGAAGGTAACCGACTGAAAGCCTTGCTCGCAATAGCCTAAATCTAAATCTAAATATATAAGTTGGCCATTTTGCTGGTTGAATTGCCACAGCTGAACAGTCCCGTCCAAGCTACCAGAAGCTAGAATCTGTTTATTTGGATGGAATGCCACAGATCTAACTGTTTTTTCATGTTTTTCAAGGATGATAGGGTGATGGTCAACCAGGTCTTGTTTCCAGCCTTTGATATTTCCTGCCTCGTCGCCCCAAACCACCCACTCTGCATCTGAACTTATTGTGACTGAAAAAATCCTACTTTTCCCCTGCAGAACATTTACAGGTCGGCGCAGATCCCATAGCTCTAATTTCTGATTCCAACAGCTTGCAGCTAGAAACTCTCCATTTGAACTAAATGCCACTGAACTAACTCCAGTATCATGACAGTTCAGGATACAGGGAGAAGGAAAACTGTTAGAGGTTAAGAAACGTAAGTACCATAGACGTACAGTCTGATCTCCACTGCCTGAAGCTAGCAACTTGGTATCAGGATCTGGATGAAATGCTACCGACCTGACTTCTTTGTGATGGCGTTCCAGTTCAACAGGTTTGTCGGGCGCGATCAGTTTGTCATCATAGGTTCGGAAAGTCCAAAGCCTAACGAAGTGATCGCGACATCCGGAGGCTAGCATTGTTCCATCTGGACTGAATGCCACTGAGAAGACCTCATAATTATGATTAATCTCCTCTTTATGAACGCTGAGACGTTGAGGTTTAGAGTCAAATTGGTTTAGATCCCAAAGTAATACAGTCCCATCGCGACTACCGGAAGCGAGTGTTTTTCCATCTGGACTAAAAGCTATAGACCAAATGAAATCTTTGTGACCCTCTAGGAAACGGAGAGGTTTTTGCTGTTGGAAGTCCCATAATCGAATGGTGCAGTCCCAACTGCCGGAAGCTAGGATAGTTCCATCTGAGTTGAAGTCCAATGCCCAAACTTCAGGTCGGTTGTTCTCAGGTACTGGATAGCCTTCGTGACGATACAAGTTAAGTGGGTTAGGGACAGGTTGACTTAGATCCCAGAGCTGCACTGTCCCATCGCTATTACCCAAAACTAAAAATTGACTATTTTTCGGGTGAAAGACCAATGACTTAATTTCAATCGAATACTTCTGACTATCCAAGGTTTTTCTCAAACATTCACTTGGAATATCCCATAGCAATATTGTTCCATCCGAACTTCCTAAAGCCAGTGTTTTTCCATCCGGACTGAAGGCTATAGTCGGTACATCTTTCTCATGTCCTAGCAAAACTCGGCTGAAGTAGCTAACATTAAGGATTTCGCTGAGTAACGCACCTAAATAGGCATCACTAAAATTTCTATATCTTTTGTTAAAGATGTATGCTTGGTAAGCGAGCAAAGCACCGCGTTGATTCTCTCTATATCTTTCTTGTTGAAGTCTCGCATGGGCAACCAATGCCTGGATAATCGACCTGAATTTAAGGCGTTCTTTCTCTTTCTGTTCTTCTTGATTAAATTTTCGACTTTCCTTAACAAACTCGATTTCCCTCTCGGTCAAATCCTTGTCGTCTATGTAGCGCAGTGTATCTGTTAATGAAACCTCCCGTAATAATGCTTGTGGATTTCTACCACATTTCTCCCACCGTTGCACAAACTTATCTAGTTGTTTGACTTGATTATTAGTTATCCATTGCTGCTGCAACCACGTCCGCATAAGCTCCCAGCGAAGAGCTAAAGCTTTGTATGCAATCTCAACTTGGTCATCATCGGCTATCTCGATCAATTTTCTGTCAACAAATGGGACAGACTTGATTTGTCTCACAAGCTTTGCGCAGATAAGTTCATACAACACTTGCTTAATGAGAGATTGGGGTTCACCTTCTCGATATAACGTCTTGACTAAGATAGGTTCGGTCTTGCATCCAAACTCTTCAGTAGGTTGAATCATTCTCAGAAGAATATACTTGGCGATATCCTGCTCGTGAGGGGATAAGCCTTTGTAGAAATCTTCAGCACTATTAGCTATTGCTTTATGAGCACGACCCAACTCCTCATATATGGCTAGGGTAATCCGATTACGATCCCGTTTCTCCCATAACTTCAACATGGTGAACTGTAAGAGTGGTAAAGCGATTGGATCCCCCACTAGGTCAGTAAGTAAAGCGTCAACCAGTCCTCCTTCTAGCTTCAAACCTATTGATTTTGCTGGTCCTTCAATCATTTCCCGTAAATCATTCAGTTCCAGCAACGGCATGGAGATCTCAGCCCGCTCAAAATCTGAAACGAAGGACTCTAGACGTGCAATTTGGGATCTTTGCTCCTCCTGCATAATTAGAATGACAAAGTTACTCGAGTTTTGGAGCAGCTCCTGGAGTTTGTTGATAAATTGCTGGCGTATTTGATTTTCGTGGCACAACGTAAATATTTCCTCGAAGTGATCGATGATCAGTACCTTTGTCACATTTTGGTTTTCAGGAGCAGAAGACTTAAGTGTTTTTTCAAGGTTCGCCAATGGGTTTGTTCCTGGCAACATTCGCTCATAGATATGGCAGTATCCACCGCCAGGTAAAGCGCCCTCTTTAAGTCTCGGAATGAGTTCGCAAAACACTACAGATGATCTACCACTTCCAGAGGACCCAACGATAACTAATAAATTTTTCTCTCTCAAATGCTCAATCAAGCTATCGATGAAACGGTTGCGTCCGAAAAATAGTTTTCGAGCATTTGACTCAAATGCATTAATGCCGACATAGGGACAAAAGGTATCAGGTAGCTCTGGTGCTCTAGATGGGTCAAATTCAGCTAAAATAGTATCGGGTAGTTCATAGCCATCCCTAAGTAGTTTGCTACCCCAGTAATCTAATAGGGTTTGAGCTTGCCGTCTTTCTTTATCAGTCTCAAGTAGAACCCCAGTTTCCTGTCCCTTACATATAAAGTTCCTTACTTCATTTACTTCATCTATAGATGCTAAAACATTACCCTGGTATTTTTTAAGGAGTTCCACATGAGCATCTCTTAAAATATCTAATGATAAGAAAAAATTGTAAGAATCATTCCCGTTGACTAAATTATCAGAGCTGCTCATTCTATCACCTCCAGCCTGTAAACTATTGGAGCACTGACTTGTTGTAAGTCACTAAGCAGTTTCATTAACTCCAAATCAACTTGATAAAAGCTATAACTTCCACGTTTCCGATAGCTTTGGAAAACCCGCTTTGCTTTGATAAGATTTTGTTCTGCAAGAGCCTGTTCCAATTTGCTACTTTCTCTTTTGAGAGACAATAGAGATTTATCTTTGCTACTCTCATATAATGTCTCCACTTGAGCTTTTACATAAGGCCAAGAAACTTCTAATTCAAGAAGATCGCTCTCTGTGTTAGCTTCAATTCGACGTAGCTCTAAATTGAGCTTCTGCCACTTATCATGAAAAGCCATGAGGCTTCTTAATTTCTCGCCTAATTCATTGATAGTAGTGGCAGCAGTAGTAGCATCCTCTCGAAGTCGAATACTTCCCTGAGAAGCAGAATTAGCTAAGATTTCTTGCAGAGATATCATTGCATTTATCAAAGCATCTAAATCTAGGGATCTAGCGACAGCAGTCATTTCTGCATTGATAAGTACGGGTTGAATATTGAGGACATGATTAATAATCAATACAGCCCTCTGAAGTCGTTGCTGATTCGATTCTTCGAGAGCTTTGCTTAACTCAGCTAAAGCTTGTTCGAGTTCCTTTAGTCCAAAAGCTTTATCAACCCCCGAGTCTAATTGAACTTGAACCTCTCGCATGTCATCTACGGTACGTTGAAGTGTTAATTCACAGTCTGTGAGAATATATTCCGAGGTTTCATTATCTGGAAAGTTTTGAACTTCTTGATCCATGATGATGTAGGTTTGGAATTCCAGAGTATGCAATAAATCGTGTAATTTCTTATAGTTGTATAGAAGCTCAATTTGTCTGATTATCCTTTTGGAGATGTCGAGGATAGAAGATAAGTTCTTCTGTCTTTCAGGAGCTGATACCAATTCGGACAGAACCTGTAATCCTCGTACTGAGCTTTTAGCTGGCAAGATAACTATTGCAGGATATTCTTTTGTAAATCTGAAAATTATATCTGCTATCTCCCTCGCTATTGTTTGAAGACTTTTTCGCTTACGCCGATCCGAAATATCTTGACCGGCTTCTTTACACTCATCGAGCAAGTCATAAAGTTCTTTAATAACATTCTGAAGTTCTGAGCTGTGTTCTCGTTGCTCAATCTTCGGGATCAATTCATCCCATTGTTGCCCAATTTTTAGGCACAATTTATCCCGTTTCTGTTGAAGGTCGAGTAACGTAGATGAACTCATGTCAATTCACTCTATTTTCTAAAGACTGCTTCTTTGTTTCCTTATCTCTTTGGTGCTTATCAAAGTAGTCTTCAAGCACCCGATCTGCCTGGTGAAGCACATGAAGTAATAGCTCTCTTATTTTTGTAGTCAATTCTTTTACAATTTCAAAGTCACATTCTTGATCAATTGAGCCCAAGTAACGATTTATAACCTGGAAAAAATCAGGCAAATGGCCGATCAGGTCAATTGGTCTAACTTTACGAACAGCCTCAGGAAGCTCCTTAAATTCTTTATTAAATTTCCTGGTAATATGGTACTTGATTGTAGCAAGATCTTTGCTTGCTTCAATTTTTTGGATGTCCTTATCCTTGTTGGTGCCTCGTTGTAGCACATCTTCAAAATGGATCACTCGATGTTCAAATGGAAAGAATTCCGAATAAAAATCTTCGGTTATAGAGTGCACTTTTTTCCAGGCTTCAACTTCCTTCAAAGCCTCGGGATCTGTTATTTCAGGAAGGTAGTAGGGTACTTCAATGCCCAAAATTCGAATGGATCCATTTCCTAAAACTTGGACATCAAGTTGAGTAGAAGATAATTTATCCAATTTTTGTTTAATCATAGCCAACGGCACATCTGGAACCCCTAAGGCACTCAGAACGTCCGGCTGACTTAAAACGTAATGAGCCAGCGATACAGCCGCGTAAGCTGCATAGGGTTGGGCTCGATCGTTTTTGCTGCCATCTGCCCAATCACAAATCGCCTTAATCAAAATAATTTCTGTGTCCCTTGCTCTTTCTGCTGCCTCATAAGCGCCTGCTCCCTCCATTTCTCCACCCACAGCAAAAGGAAAATTGGCAATCAGGCGATCGCGAAAGTCTTTGTCATTAACTAGCTTATCGCCAGAGAGTACTAACCCCTGATGTACTTGTACAGACCTCCTACCACAGGGAAGTTCCCAACCCTGACGGCGATTTCTAAATCTTTCAGATAGGGTTAGACCGCATGGCGTTTCACGACCTCGATTGATAATTATTCCACCTTGTATTTTTTGCAACTCATAGGAAAATATCGATTCCGCAACAAGTACGTCACACAGTCTTTGTTTATTTCGATTGACTCCAAAAGCGATTCCCAAAAGTAACACCGCTTTAGGTTTCAATTCATTAATTGCTTGCATCGTGGTAGATAACGACCCCGCACGACCACTGCTGCCCATAGTTGATTCGGTCTGAGCCACATAGTAGTTCCCGAATAGACCAAAGCGATAGGTGATTTGAGCAATAGAACCTTGCAGAATTTCCTCCTCACCAGGTAATGGGCTCATCACGCTCAGTACTGCTTCCCGCTCTGGGTCAGTTACGGTTAATAGCAGAACGTCTACTTTGCTAGCGATATCTTGAGTTTCCTGGAGTCCAATTGCTCGAATGCGTTTCTTTTTCAAAGGAGCCGGAGGCACAAATTGATAAAGACATTCGCTGTTATGTAAAATTTCAAGTATGTGTTGCCCTGCAAGCCGAGCAAGTTCTCGATCTAATTCTCCTCTCTCTACTTCGTCTAGAAGCTTTTGTCGCTCTACATGCGACCAGGTAAGCGACCAATAATCTTCTAATGCTATAGGCTCAGAAAGCTCTCCGCCGCAGCTTTGCTTCCATATAGTTTTGAGTTCTTGCCATCTTAAATTTTCTTGATTTTGAGGTAGGCTAAGTATAACTTTAAAGGTTTCTTTATCTATATATTCTTCTTTTTTTGTCTCAGTTTTATCGACAACAGATAACAGTTTATTTAAAAATGTTATCTGTTCATAACCGACATAGGACTTAATACTATTAAGCAAAACTCCCAAGACCGCTTGCCTTTTATCGTTATATCCGTAGCTAGCTAAAAAGCTAACAATCTCTCCAACTACTATCCCCGTTGCACCAGCCAAATTGATTCTAGGAATAAACTCGCTCAATCCTGCTTGTTCTAATATTTGTCTTCGACCTCGATAGCTTTGCATCTCTGGTATGGATGCAATAATTTTAATTAATTCAAGACGTTCTTCTGGATCTAAGTTAATCATTAAAAGTCAAAAAAATCTATAAATTGAAAAATAGAACTGGCGATCGAGAAAGCCAAAAAGCGATCGAAGAAGTCAGCTGACTTTTGCCGAGATCTTTTATTCAAGCGAGCGCTCGCTAAATCACAAATCTGACTTTTTATGAGATCTAGGTGGAAAAGTAAAAATTCGCGTTTAATCTCCTAAATAACCAGGGAGTTATATTTGCTTTTGCGCTTTTTTGAGAAGCTTCCTTACAATTCACTTTATTTGCTAGTAAGCCTTGCAAGCGTCACCTTTTTTCGATTGTATTTGGATTTATTATATCGATTATATTTTTGGTTCTGTCGCAAAAAGTCTAAAATAAAAATATAACTATCTGGTTATTTAATTATTTAAACAGCAACTTGAAATAAACCTTCTACAACGTGAGTTCGACGAAATTAGAAAGACTGGAATCAAAAAAAGATGTGAGTTTTGGTAAGGATTGAGAATACTTCTGAAAAGCTTTATAAAAATCATCTACGTCGCAAAAAACTTTGGTAATATCTATGCGAGAATTTATATTCATAGCTAAAAATCCCAGATAATTCCTCATAAAAATTGGCTTGCTAGGAGTATTATCCTAGGCCGGCAAAATAGCCTAGCTATTTTGCCTCAATCTTCTGTAAACTAGAGGTTGTGGGCGTAAATAAGAATCAATGCCAAGAAATAACCCTGTTC
>JASJDA010000264.1 GCA_030065755.1 Prochloraceae cyanobacterium
ACAAGCATTTTCTTAAATACAACTGATTGTACCCAAAGCCCTAGTCAAACTTTTTCTAGCTCTCGCACCTACTCAAAAGATGCCAGCGTTTTTGATAGAATCAAAAACTTATCTTGTTCAATCTCAGAGAAATAAAAACTTTCAACACCAATTTTTACCAAAAAAAAATGAATGCTCAATCATTAGTTGATAATACATTAGTTCAAATTGAATTGCCTGGCCCACAAGGTGACGACTCAATGGTAGTTGGTTTTGAGCCGACTTGGGATATTTATCCTGATGCACAAGGAGATCTTCATCAATCAGATTTTGTCCTTGGCTATCAAGATTTTTTAGGAGCAAAATCGGTCTTCAACACCCCTGAAACTCAAGATATGCACAAGATGCGCACTAATAAATACTGGCATAATATTGAGTATCAAAAAGGTTGGCAAATGGCCTTAGAAAAAATCTCAATCACCTCGCCTAAAAAAACTGAAGCTTTCTCTCAAAAAAACCTAAAAAAATTCGATTGGAAAAGGTGGTTTTTGAGATTGGGGGCAGTAGGAGTCGTCGGCGCGATAGCTTTCAATCTGACAGGCTGTTATCCTGTTACTAGCAAAGTTTCTAGCTCCGATCGTGCTACTAGCTCAAACACCTCAAATAGCAACAGCATACTAGATAAAGTTAAACAAAGGGGTCAATTAATATGCGGAGTCAATGGGAAATTGCCAGGATTTAGCTTTGTTACCGAATCTGGCACATATTCTGGTATGGATACAGATTTTTGTCGTGCTGTTGCTGCTGCTTTATTCGATGACCCGTCTTTTGTAGAATTTCGCAATATTAGTTCCCAACAACGCTTTACCGTTCTGCAAACAAGAGCGGTAGACCTGCTTGCTCGCAATACCACTAATACCATGAGTCGCGAAACTTCGGTTGGCGTTGAGTTTGCACCTACTATTTTCTACGACGGTCAAGGCATGATGGTACCTGCCAATAGCGGGATTAGATCTTTAGAAGATCTCGATCTAAAAACGGTCTGCGTAACGGCAGGAACTACAACCGAACTTAATTTGGCTGATGCAATGAGTAAGTTGGGAATTGAGTATACTCCAGTGGTTATTGACGATACAGACACACTATACGGTTCTTATGCACAAGGTAGGTGCGATGCTGTTACAAGTGATAGAACTCAACTTCTAGCGCGTAGAAGCACGTTACCCAATCCGCAGAAGCATATCATCTTAGACGAAGTGATGTCAAAGGAACCTTTAGCTCCGGCCACTATAGGAGGAGATCGCCAATGGTCGAATGCAGTTAAGTGGGTAATTTATGCGCTTATTACCGCCGAAGAATACGGCATTAATTCTAAAAACATCGATACTTATCGTAACAGCGACGCTCCGAAGATTAGGCGCTTTTTGGGTGCTGAGGGAACTCTAGGCTCTGATGCAGGTCTACCTAACGATTTTGCGGCTCGTATCATCAAGCACGTCGGTAATTATGGCGAAATCTACGACAGAAATATTGGCAAACCTTTAGGGCTCGAACGAGGTCAAAACGAGCTAGCAAATAAAGGTGGACTGCTCTACTCGCCTCCTTTTCGTTGAACTTTCTCGCGCACTAGAAAAATGGACAACAAGCAAGAATATCTGAAAATCACCTACTCAAAAGTAGCTGGAAAAATTGATGCTGAACGAAGCTATGTCGTTCATTCTCATAGCGATCGAGTGCTCAGAGCAATGTGCTTGGACTTTTTGGCTAATAATGTTTGGCAAAAAACAGTCTTATTTAAAGTCGAAGGAATGGGAGAGTCCTTCAAAGTCAAGTATAGTCGAGTAATTGACTGTTTTGAGCCTCGATACGATACTATTCGCGCAATTACTGGAAACCAGGGGGAGACCCAAATTTGCTCTAACAGTGAGAAGAAGCTGGAATTGACTTACTTGAACTTTTTGGGGAGTAATAAAAAGCATCAGGAAGTGATTTTTGCTGTCGATCGAAGTTTAAAATTTCGGAGATGTTCTGCTAGCAAAACTCTAGTAGCAACAACTAGAACTCAACAGGAACATTCCGCCTCGGTCAAAGCCAAGTCAGTTGTTACAGGCGAGCGCAAAACAACTCCTAGCGAATTAAGTGCTCTTGACAAAAAATCAGTCAAGAGCGCGTTATTTCAGGGAATAGTTGCAGCTTCTTTATTGGTGCCTTTGATACTAATTGGAGCCCCCCGCAATAACCATAATGCTTCAACTTTTCAAAGCTTTTTCGACTCACCCTCAAAGATAAAAAGTGTAACGCCTGACCTAAATAGTTATGTTAAAAATAACGCCTTAACAACATACCTAAATAGTGATATTAAACCTCAAACGTTAGCGCTATCTCCCAATGGTGAGATTTTAGTTTTAGGCGAAAAAAATCGCTTAATTTTAGAACGAACTAGGTCTTACTCATACCGAAAAATTGTCAATTTTAAGGATTATGAAAAGGGAGAAAGTATAGCGATCGCTAACAACGGACTTATGGCGATCGGTCTGACAACGGGCTTGGTTAAAATTCTCAATTCCCAAGGGGTTTTAATTTTAGAAATCGATAGTCAATATACCATTTCTGCACTAGCATTTTCGCATTCCTCTCAAAATCTTATTCTAGGAAATAACGCTGGAGTTGTTCAGGTATTTGATTTGAATTCAGGCAATGAGTTAATGAAATTGAGAGGGCATTCCGCCAAAATTAATGCCATTTTAGCTTCGACCAACCAAATTATTACTGCCAGTAATGATACAACCGTCAGAGTTTGGAATCAAACTGGAGAAGTAGTTTCGCTTTTGCAGGACACTAGTGAAGTTTTTTCCTTGGCTAAAGATTTGTCGGGAAATATTTATAGTGGCAATCAAGATGGAACCATTAGAAAATGGTCGCCCACTGGTAAACAACTAGACGTTTACAGATGGCAAAATCAAAAAATTAGTACCCTGGCGATCGCCAATAACATCTTAGTTTCAGGTAGCAACGATGGCTCGGTTTGGGTTTTTAATTTGAGCGAGCGCCTCT
Source organism: Prochloraceae cyanobacterium (assembly GCA_030065755.1). Taxonomy (GTDB): domain Bacteria; phylum Cyanobacteriota; class Cyanobacteriia; order Cyanobacteriales; family JASJDA01; genus JASJDA01. Next base: position 3,034 of record JASJDA010000264.1, read on the forward strand.
CAAAAAAAGTTTTGCCCTATTTCAAAGGGTACGTAAACAAAGTAGCCATTTCTCCCGATGGAGAGACTATCTTTGGCCTCGAGCGAAACCAGATTACGGTACTCAGCAGCCATTAGCATTGAAGAAGTATGCTCCCCATGCATACTTATCACAAAAGAGCGATAGCGAGATGATTTGCGTGCGACATTCGATTTTGATAAGGATATTTTCTTTGCACTATTTCTTCGCTCGATGTAAAAAATTCTTCGGAGATTTTTACCGACACTACTTTGTTTTCTGACATTTTTTTTTCTTATTTAGCTAATAACTTCTTAGTAATTTGGGGATTTGCTTTTATTTGGCGAAATAAACTTGGCATAATTTGATAGTATTTTTTCAGCAATTCTTCATCCCGTTCTGGTACCCTTCCTGCGAGAAATATCAATTCTTCTGAGTCCAAGTCTAATTCACTGGCCCAAAATCTAATTACCTTTTCGCTGGGCGCATAATCTAGTTTTCCTGCTTCCATTTTCCACAAATAGCTGAAATCTATTCCTATTTTTTGGGCTAAGATTCTCTGGGTATATTTTTTACTTTTACGTGCATCTTTTAGCCGATCCCCAAATTTTTTATTCATTAATTTTCTCTAATACTATTAATGTATCGCTAGCATTTATTATATAATTAAAAGCAAAATTTATCCCAGCATTAACAGATTTTTTTTGACCAGGAACATTCATAAATCAACTTTAACTCTAAATTTAAAGGATGACGCTCGTGGCGACTAAATATAAAGCAGCATCTGTTTATATTCCTCCCGATCTCGAAAAACGTTTGACCAAATACTGTTTCGAGCACGAGATTACTCGAACAGATAAATCAGGAGCGGTTAAACCCTCAATCAGTACTGGAATTATTGAAATATTGAAAATCTTTTTTAGTAGTAACAATCCTCCCAGTCCCTTATCTCTTAATTCTTTCACTACACTGCCTAATAATTTAGTCACTGAAGACAAATTAAATGACGCAATCAATAGCTTGAAAGATGAATTGTTCACAGACCAATCTTTGACAGTCTCAGAAGTATCTTCAGAAGTAGCCATAAATAATGAAAAAATTGAAGAACTGCGAGCGCAAATAGAGCAACTGCGATCGCATTTGTCTGAATTCAGCATTAATCTCAATCTCCCAAAAGACAGCTCTTCTGAAGGGCAAGAAAACGAGGAACAGTAACAACGAAGCATAGATCGCAACTCAGTAGACGAATGCTACTGAGCCACAGCAATTTTCTACTTAGCTAGTTTGAAACAATAATTACTCTAAAAAATACACCCCATGAATTATCCCATTCCCCAACACAACTCAAAAGACATCCAACTCATTGCTGATTTACAAACAGTTTCGCACTTTGATTCTCCTGCCGCTATTTGCGATCTACCTCCAAATATCCTCTGCGAAGCGATTACACTAGCGACGGAAAATCCAGTCGATTTTAACACTTTAAAAGCTCAAAATCTGGAACTGCACCCTGCTTTTAGGCTGCTGTGTGGTTGGTGGAACAAGTTGTCACCAAACTATAACCGTGCCGCACATTGCCTGGTCTGGGTACGAGCGCCTCATCAGCCCAATGAGTACTTATGTTCTTATACAGAGACTAAAAACTTGGACATCGACTTTTTTAAAGAGAATCGCGAATCGGTTGGGAGCTGCGGAGAAGAGATATTGGTTCTCTTTATGCAAACGAGATCGAATCAACCCATAGGCAATCCTTGGCCCTGCTCGTTGAAAGTAGATGGGGAAATTTTTGAAAGTTTCGGGTGCGACTTTGACAACTTTGCTCCAGCCAACCACGGTTTTCGGGGACTAATGGAATTTCCGCAACTGTTTCCAGGCGTTTGGCAAGATTTACTTACAGATCGGGCGAAAGCAGATCTGTAAGTAAAAAAGTGCAAGATGGATCAAAAAGCCTTATACAGCAATAGTTTAAAGGATTGAGTCTTTATTTGGTGTTGGCGAGCGCTCTTTACGAAAGAATAAGGGTTAAAACAGTCATCAGTCAACAGTCACGCATTATCACGGTTTCAGTAATGGATTTAAACCACTACTGAAACATTCTACGTAATAGTTGTAGGGGACTTTTCATCCCAAAAATAGCACATAACTGATTACTGATTACTGATTACTGATTACTGTTAAAGGGCTAATGGTTTAAGCTCAAATAATCTGATTAATTCAGTGTTGACACAAAAACGAGCATAAAACATTGCCGAAAATATATTCTTCTCGGCAATGTTTAAGGGGTCAAATAGAGGATAATATTCAACTTCCTTGGACAATTGATTCTGAAAAGTATATCCCTCAAGGGATTGAGGGCTATCTGGCACTAATTTACACGGATCTCGGCTCGACCCCAGATCGAGCTACGCACTATTGAGAAAGATCGAATCAAACGGGTTATCCGTCCACAAATTAACTATATGGGCATAAATAGCAGTAGTTCTAGGATCGGCATGACCCAAAGCTTCTTGAATGACCCGCAAAGGTTTGCCAGCTTGGGTGAGCAAATACCCCACAGTATGACGCAACCCGTGAGTGGTAACGGTTCTATTCTCGGAGTACTTAAGTGAAGCTTTAGCTAAGCACTCGTTGACAATATTCTGCATGCTGCGGCGTGTTAGTCGCTTGCCATCGCTATTGGGCGAAACGCTTATAAACATGGCGCTATCTTTAGTCAATCTCTTTCCAGATGCTCTCCTGGCTGATAAGTATTTGTCCAGAACCTTTGCTACATCAGAAGTTAGGGGAACTACTCTCACGCTGCCTTTAGCAGTTACTTGCAAACCTATTTTATCTTTTTTGCGGATAATATCCCCTACGTTCAACCTGTATAGTCCTATTTGGCGGCATCCCTGGACTACCATTAGCAATACTAAAAGACGATCGCGCAATCCCACTAAACTGTTATCTTTTGGCAAGAAACCTATGAGTTGGCGGGCTTCTTCTAATTCCAGATAGTTTTTATTGGCTGCGGGATCGCGTCTTCGTTTGGGTGGCTTCACTTTGGTCGCTGGGTTTGTTGCCATTAGTCCTCGTTCTACCGCTATATCAAACACTCTGCGGATAACGGATAGTTTGAGAGCGATCGTCGTAGTTTTTAGGTTTCGGTTTACCAAGTGGCGGCGGTACTGCTTTATATGTTCCTCAACTAGCTCTGTTAATTCTATCCTACGGTCATTGCACCAGGAAACAAACAACTTAAATTGTTGGCTGTAAGTCTTGATTGTATCCTCGCTGGCATCCCCGTCGGAGATTTCTTCGTCCAATATAGTGTGGAAGGGACGATCGCTTTTAGCCAAAGAATTAACTTGTCGCGTGGAAAACATTGTCTCTACTCGGTCGTAAATTACTAGGCATAAGAATTATTATGCGAAATAAACCCTAAAAGATCAATACTCCCTCAAATTCACTTAATATCGATCGATTTCTACTAAACCCTTTATCTTACCGCTTATTACACTGTAATGATAACATTACAGTCCCGAGCGCGACTCAACCTAGTAGCCTAACTTCTAACTTCATAAACTTGAACTTTTGACAAGCTGGTATAAAAATAACAACGTCTCTCCCTTCTGGGCTCCTTATTTGCCGTTGAAGACCTCCTGTAACGATTTATCAATAAACTATTGACAAATTGCTAGGTATTTAAATTATTTACTAACGCTCTTGTAGAAAGCATTTAATGCCAATTAAAAACACCCAAAAAAATGCCCACAGAGCTTTTCTCAAAATATATTGTGCTCCTTCTATTTTGACCACAAAACCATGATTTATGCTTTTCTAATTCACTCGTGCTCAAAGCAGTATTATGTCGAATTTTTCTGCTACTTTTCGCTCAACAGTTACCAAAAATAAGCTCTAGTTTCGCTCAACCATGGGGGGGTCGGGAAATTACTCCGATTTTTTCGAGCAGAAATCCTGACAAGAGTTTTACTATTTTATTCAATTAACTGAGAACACTTAATAATATTCTCCCTTAAAATAATAAAACAATTTCTCAAAATTTTCTTCGATTTTTTTCTTGGTTTTTAATTGACTTTGTAGTAAGATTGAAGATGTAATTAGATTATATTAGTTAATTTGGTAATAAATCAAAAATGTGTTGTTCTAGTTTTTTAAAGGGTCGATAAAAATGATGAGAACTAAAAAAGAAGCCCAAACTGGGAACGCCGCCCTAATTGCCTGGTCAGCTTTTTTGGACGACGTTCATATTGGCGCTTCCTTTACAGTTCTCAATCAAATCTCTATCAATGGAGGTATCAAATTGAGTTAGGAATTTATTTGAGTTGATATTCACCGAAGTGTTTGTCGCTAACATAGTTTAGCAACGACTAAGGCTATTCTAGCAGCCTTTCTTCTGTGAGACAAGACTTTTGGTAAAAGTTTTACCGAAAGGCAGAAAAATTCAGATTTTTTCCCTCAGTGAGACAACTTCGTTGGTTCCAGCAACGCCCCACCTACAGGAGTTTCTCGTGAACAAATTTTCAATATTAATTCAATCCTTTCACCCTCGGGCTGAGGAGCTGTACAAGCTTTCATTTTTGACCAGATTAATGGTCAATTGTCAATGATTTGATGTAGCTGACAAAAATTTGTCAGCACAAAATACCTATAAGCATTCAATAAATAGCTTGCCAATAGGAGTAAAACCAATATTAGTTTGTTTAAAGAAGAAAGCTGGTTGATTCCTAACGAGTAGCAATGAATGCAGGTTAAACGATATTACAGTCACGCTGTTACCCAAACGGCTGCTGTCATCTCTAGATTTGACTGGTAATCAAATCTACTACTTATAAGGCGCAATCCAGCCTTAAAAGCTTACATTTCCATTATCGTATTTAACCCCGCTCCATTGCTATAAAGAAAAGGAATCTCCAGTAGTACATAAATTACAAGGAGATTACTAATGAAGTTAAACAATGCCCAAAAACGCCTCAAGTCAGCATTACAACAATATCCCCAGTACTGGGCTATTACGACCATAGACGCAAACAAACGCCCCTACCGCCCTGACTGGCAAAAGGAACCCCCCCTATCCAGGAAGTACATAGAAGACGCGATCGCCCTTGGAGAAGAAGTCCAATACCTGAAGAAAGACGGAACCGCTTATAAAGTACGGAAATGCCCACAAGGACTAGGATTGAGGACAGGCGAGTACAGCAATGGAACGTTGGCGATCGACTTCGACGGCGCTAGTTCAATTCCTTTGTACGAGAAATTATTCGGAACAATACCCCTCACAGCAACCTTTACCAGCCGTCTGATAGCCGAACTGTCGCCAGGAAATTTACCGACAAGATTTCAAATTCTTTTAATAATTCCGCAACAAAAATGGAAGGGATTAAAGAACCGATCGGTCTTTAAAACTGGAGTCATAGGAAAGGACGGAAAGGAAGAATTGCTAGAGTTGCGCTGGAACAATTCTCAGTCGGTTCTGCCAGGTTCAGTTCATCCAGAAACAGGATTATATAGCTGGGTTCCAGGGCGCTCGTTTGAGGAAGTAGGAGTAGCGATCGCGAACAACAAAATTATCGACGCACTCAAAGAAAAACAACCACTACCAGTTGAAAATGTAACTTCATCAAATAACCCAGTCGTTAATAAGAAACCAGCAGTCAAGACAAGTGTATCTATTCCAGAAGCTTGTAACTGGAGTGAAACAGACTGGGTAGCTTACTATCTAGCAAGATTATCTCCGTCGCGTGCAGACAACTACCAAAGTTGGCTAGAAGTAGGTATGGCGGCAGAAAGTCATGGCGACGATGGCTTACTGCAAGTATGGGACGATTGGAGCCGAAATTCGCCCAAGTATAAAGCAGGAGA
>JASJDA010000034.1 GCA_030065755.1 Prochloraceae cyanobacterium
AGATCGCGATCTAAACTCGGCAATTAACCTAAAACTAGCGACAGAAGAATATATTACAGATAGGGCTGGTTCAACCCGAATAGAAGCCTGTGAACATGATACCGCCGACGGTCATGGAAAAAGCAGTAATGCAAGGAAGCAGGAAGTAAACACTAAAGTGGACAACTTTGGATAAGTTTTATGGAACAGTGTCAAAACAACATTTACAACACTTATTTTCGGGAACGATCGATAGAACTATTCATTTTCCATAGTGACCAAAATCACTGAAGCTTATACAAATATCTTGATATATTTATCATAGTTATAAATAATACATTAAAGCTGATATTTAATTCCAAGCTAATAATTTAACATACCCTTGTTTGTCGATCGGCAGATATTCTCTTTATTTGTAACACTTTAAATCTAATCTAATAACGCCTTTTTACCTCCGGTTAATATTACGTACAAAACTATGTATCCCTGCAAAAAATTGCAGGTATTTTTATTTGTTTAGTAAAGGTTAATTAATATTAAAAATAATATTGCTTCTCAAAATAATAAAATACAACAGACTTACAAATACGCGTTATTATGCGAGAGAGACTTTTTTACTGCTGCTTGGGAAGCTGAGAAAAGCTAATCTTCCAATAACACCCGCAATGCTTCTTTCATCTCGTCAGTTGTCGTGGTCGCAGTCCCGAATTGACGTACTACAATACTAGCTGCTAAATTACCTAAAACCGCTGCTTCCCAAAAAGAGGCTCCCTCACATAAACTTAAAGTCAGTGCTGCTACTACAGTATCTCCAGCACCAGTAACGTCAAAAACGTCAGTGCGGTTAAAAGCAGGGACGTGGGAAGTTTCTACCTCTTCTCCTTTACTTTCAAACAAACTCATTCCCTCTTCACCGCGAGTAATAAGTATCTGTTTGGCTTGAGTTAGCTTGAGTAAGTCTCGTCCTGCTCGATCTAAACTGAAATCGTCTTTAATAGAATATCCTACTGCTTGCTCTGCTTCTGGTATGTTGGGGGTAAATAAAGTCGCACCCGCAAAACGTTGCAAATCTTTCTGAGTATCGACAATAACCCTAGAGTGAGACAAACCTGCTTTAATTACCGATTCTGTGAGTACTCCATCGCCATAATCAGAGCATACCACTGCATCTGAGGTTGCTAATTGGTTTTGGACGTATTCAGCTAACTGTGTCTGTAAATCTGGATGTGGTAATTGGTCAGATTTCCGATCGACTCTTACTATTTGCTGGGTCACGGACTGGCGGGCGTGACCTGCTATTCTAGTTTTAGTTACTGTGGGTCGATCTCTCTCGATTAAAATTCCTCGAGTATCAATCCCTGCTGCTTCTAAAACATTTCGCAATGTTTCCCCTTGAGAATCTTTCCCCAGTAAACCTGCTACTTTAACTTTTGCTCCCAACTTAGCTAAATTATAAATAGCATTAGCACCCCCGCCAGGAATTTGTCGGGTGTATTCGTGACGTAAAATTAATACTGGTGCTTCTCTAGAAATCCTTTCTACCTGACCTGTGAGAAACTCGTCTAGGGTCAAGTCTCCAATTACTAATACTCGCGATCGCTTCATACTATCTATAAGTTTAAATAAGCGATCGGCACTATCTACCAGTTTTTCTTTAGTTTTACCAATCATTATTTACTCAGAAACATCTTTTGGAACTGGATTTGATTTTTGTTTGGTAACACCTAGAGAGGGACAAACTCGATCGTCGGATTCAAAGTTAACGTATACTCGATAAGCTTTTATTTCCTCAGTTTCATTGGCAACATTTTGGGACTTAATATCTTGTTGAGCTTGACGATCGAAAATAGGATATCCAGAACTTTTAATGATATCTAAATCAGTTGCTTCACCTCGATCGTTTAGCAAAACTCCGTATACAACAGTTCCTTTTAAGTTTCTCACACAAGCATCTTTGGGATAAGTGCCAGTAATTTCTAGTTTTTTTGGCTGCGATTCTTCTACTTTTGCCAACCAGTTAACGTCATTTTTAGTAGCTTCTTCATTAGTAGTATTTTTCGGGTTATATCTGAGATCGTCAGCTCGTTTGCGTACTTGTGCTAGCAAATTTTGCTGCCTTAGATTCATCAGCTGTGTATTTGGTGTTTCATTTGGTGAATTGGCTGCGATTTCTTGTTGTCTTTGCGAAAAATTTTGTTGCTGTTGAGGTTGTTGAAAAAAGTAAGATTCTCTTGGAGCTAGAGGTTTTATATCAGAACGAAATGGACTTGAATCTTCAGATTGAACTGGCAAATTATTATTATTTCCAGCTTGAATTGGATAATTAATATTAGGAGGAGGAGGAGCGGGAATCGCTCGCGGTTTGAAGTGGGGTATGTTGGTTTTTGGGATAGTGGAAGGAAATTCAGATAAATTAGGATAAAAAGATGTTACTTGCTTGCGCTTAGGTGAAATTGGAGAATATTGATGTAAAGGCAATGGCGAGATCGACTCGTAAAAACGTCTCCTCAGAGGCGATATATCTCGAACGGGTCTTTGTCTTAGGGGTTGTCGAAATGAGTTTTTTTTAGTTTGGGGCTGAAAAGTCTGTGGCAGCCTAGCTTGTTCTGCAGGGGTCAATTCGATCAACTGAACTTCTTGCGGTTTGGTTGGTGTTTCCTTCTTAGAAAAAATTGCCGTGCTGGGTAAAGCTATTCCTAGTACAAAAGCGTGAATAGCGATCGAAGCGAAGATTGGAATGCTATTTGGTTTGAATAGCTTGGAGCGCAGATTGTTAGAATTGGAGATGTAGGACATAGCCGTTAATCTACCTTTATCTAAATTTCCCTTAATGCTGACAAGAGCAAGTATATTGAATTTAATCGCTCAGGGAAAAATTATACTTAGATATTTCACAATCCCACAAGGATGTTAACCTTTTTCGTGCCTCGCCGCAGCAAAAGTTAATTTTACTCTAAGTTTTAACAGATAAAAGTGTTCTCGCTGTGGAATGTTGTCACGCGCTTGAAGCTCTAAGATCAAACTAAGTGCGCAGGTCGGGGAGAATGTCAATCTCTAATTTGCAGGGGCATAACTAAATATGTCATTTTTACCCCTCCCAAGGGAGTGAAAATTACTGGTTGAGTTCGTGCATTTAATTGCATTTGTATGTCAGTTGTTGGCAGTGCTTTTAATCCGTCCATCAAATATTTAACATTAAAAGCAACTTCTATATCTTCACCAGTAATTTGAGCTGGCATTGACTCTTTGGCACTACCGATATCTTGAGATTTGACAGAAAGAAAAAGTTGCTCTTGGCTGCCATCTATTGTGAATTTAACCAGATTTTTTTCGTCTGCTAGCACCGCTACTAACTCCAAACCACTTAACAACCGCTTGCGATCGACACTGGCTGTGGTGGCAAATTCAGTAGGAATTAATTTTTGATATTCTGGATATATTCCTTCTAATTTGCGAGTGGTTAAACGTCGATCGCTCAACTCAAATACCACCTGAGTGTCGTCAAAATGCAATTCTATTAATCCGTTAGCTTCCTCCCCTGTCAGCATCTTTTCTAATTCCCGCAAGGCTTTAGCCGGAATAGTGACAGAAAATTCTCCTCCTTTGTCTTCTTCTGGGGAGTTTTCTAATTGGGTTTGCACTACCGCTAAGCGGTGTCCGTCAGTTGCAGCAAATTCAATAGTATCTCGATCGCCTGTTAAGCGCACTCCTGTTAACACTTGTTTGGTTTCATCGGTACTTGCAGCAAATAAAGCGCCTTTGATTCCTTCGCTGAGTATTTCAACTGGCAGCATGAAGGCAACTTCATCTTCAATTACAGGTAATTCTGGGAATTCTTCGGCATTCATTCCCCTAATTTGAAACTTTCCCGAAGCAGAAGTCAAGCTTACTGTAGTTTCTTCCCCATCTATTTCTTCTCCATCGCAAATGAGGGAAATTTCTCCTTCTGGCAGCCGAGAAACAATGTCGTTGAGTAGTTTTGCTGGTAGGGTTATGCTTCCTCCTAGGTTGACTTCTGCATTAAAGCTAGTGCGAATACCGAGGCTGAGATCGAAACCTGTTAGACTGATTCTCTGAGTTTCTTGGTTTGCTACCAATAATACATTTCCTAGTATTGGATGAGTAGGACGAGACGGTACTACCCGACTTACTTGGGATAGGTTGTTTTTTAACTCGCTTTGGCTGCAAACTATTTCCATAGGTCGATCGCACTTTTTTGGCTTTTAGGCAGATCTATTGTACTAAAAAAAGTCGAGTTTTTGCTCTAGTAAACTCACTGGTTCGATCGATCCACTAAAGGTAGCCCTCCTCAAAGGTAGCCTTGCTCAAAGGAAGGGCTACAGTAAAAGTAGTGCCAACTCCGACTTGACTTTCTACTGAAATCTCACCTGAATGTAGTTCGACGCATTTTTTCACAATTGCTAATCCTAAACCACTGCCAGCAATTGTATCGACATTACTAGCACGATAGAAAGGCTCAAACAATTGTTTTTGGTCTTCAAAAGGAATACCAATCCCCCGATCGCGCACGCGAAAGCTAACACTTTTTTCCTGCTCGCTCGCGCCGAAGTAGATCGTAGCTCCTTCTGGGGAATATTTGATGGCGTTGGCGAGTAAATTAGCCAAAATGTGTCGTAGAAGATCGCGATCGCACAATACCCCCCTTAATTCCCCAGAACAGGTGAAAGTAATATTGATATTACTTTCATCGTTACTCCATTTGAACTCTTCTACCAGCGATCGACAGAATAATATTAAATCCAGTGGCGCGAGTTGACATTCGAGTTTACCCGAATTAGCTCTACCGATTAAAATAAACTCCTCCAACATTCGATCCATCCTTTTAATCGCCGAGCGAATCAACTGAAAATGAGCTAATTTTTTCTCCTTACTCAAGATGTTTTCGCTTTTGAGTAGCAGGCCACTAGAAAGTAAGATCGCATTCATAGGATTGCGGAAGTCGTGAGAAAGCATGGCCAGAAATTCAGATCTGAGGAGATCGACTTCTTTAGCTTTAAGCATTTCCACAGTTTGTCGATCGATCTCCGTTTCTAATGCCTCATTTTCTTGTCGCAATTTTTCTTGAGCCTGCTTGCGCTCGATAGCGTAGCATAAGGAACGAACCAATATTTCGGGTTTAATATGTTCCTTGAACAGATAATCTTGCGCTCCTCGTCTGACTGCCTCAATTGCCAGTTTATCGTCATTAGTATTAGTTAAAACTACAATCGGTAAGCTCGGCGCTAGTTCCATCAAGGGTTGTAGGGATTCCAATCCTTGAGAGTCTGGTAAGCCTAAATCCAATAAGACCAGATCGAAATAGTCTCGATCGATTTCCTTGAGTGCTTCTTGCAATCGCTTGACGTGTATCAGACTAAACTGTTTTTGTTCGGCTACTTTAAGAAACTCCTGCAAAAGTATAGCTTCTGCCAGATTATCCTCTATCAACAAGATTTTTACAGAGTTTCCAGACATGACGTTAGAGTTTTTACTCAAGTTTATTTAGTGCTAAAATCAAGTTATTTTTATTAGCAAAAACTTTTCTTATATTATCATAATAAGTCGAAGCATTTGGTAATTTCAAAAACTGTTTCAACCAGTCTTGTTTTGCTTTTCCCTACGTTTCACGCCACTAAGCGGAGCCGGAGAGCCAGATCGCTGTCCAACCATTTGCACCACTAATTACAGCGCTCGATCGAAATTATCTTTAGTTCTATCTATTAGAGCGTGAAGTACCCCAACTTACTTCGTTGAAGTTGGGGCGTTGCCTTCGCTCAAGGCGTAACCGTCTTGATACACAGCGTTTCAACTGTCTCTTTAGGCGTAGATTCGGACACTTCCTGCCCTATTTTTAGTTCGGAAAACTGAAGCAAGTTTAAACAAGCATTAATATCTCGATCGTGATGGGCGTGGCATTCTAAACATTCCCATTCTCTATCTTTTAAGGTTAAATCTTCCTTTTAAGGAGCTTTGAAAATAACGAGGATTAGGGAATTTCTCTGGTTTACTCGTAATAACAAAGTCTTTTAAACCGAGATCTAGACCTATTCTTTCTCCGTTTAAATGAGCTTTAGGGATTTCTAACTCTGTAACAATAGAAGCATAGTATTTCCCTGAAGCTGTTTTGCTAATTGTTACGCTTTTAATTTGCCCTTCTATTTCTCGATGGATGACCATTTTAATCGAGGTCATTTTGGGAACTTTTAACTTTCCTTTCTCCCTAATTGAGAAATGTTGAGGAACTCTAAAAGATTGCTTGTTAGAACGTTTTTTAAACTTAGGAAACTTTGCCTTACCTTTAAAAAATTTTACATAAGCTGACTCTAAGTCTTTAAGAGTCTGTTGCAAAGATTGAGAGTTAACTTCTTTTAGCCATTCAAACTCTTTCTTTAAATGGGTCAAAAGTTTAGCCCACTCTTTGTACCTTAAACTCTTTTTGCAATCAGCATAAACATCGGTAGTTAGCCTTAAAAAATGATTATAGACAAAACGAGAACAGCCGAAACACTTAGCTAAGAAAGCTTGCTGCTCTTGATTGGGATATAGCCTAAATTTATATGCTTTGTTACCCATGTTTATTGCCTCTTACCCAAAAGATAGCATAGCTTATCTATTTTAATCAAAAAAGTTAAACTAATTTTTTAAGGAGACTCTATCGGATGTTAATATACTGGTTGCCATTCATCCCCACCTTATAAGAAGGATGGGGTATTCTGGCAACATTAGGATAAATATTGGTCTTGTTTGTTATTCAAAGAAGTTTTGCCAAAAGCCTCTGGCCATGAAACGATCGGAGTCAATACTGTTAGGATAAGCTCTTTTCTCTTTCCCCCTGCCTCCCCTGCTTATCTCAACCGAAGATTTTTCTTAACGGAACAGTATTGAGATCGAGCGATCGCCAGAAGTTTATATGCAAATATTTTTCTGTGGAAAAACTGTGGAAAAATATAGTTTGTTTTCCACAATCTCTAAATCTTCAGTCGATTTTTTGGGAAAAATATGGGATTTTTAGGGATAATTTTGCTAAAATATGGTTTTTCAAATTGGCAAAGTTTTCCACAGAATTTGCTAATTTTTGGTTCTACTAACTAGATTGATGCGATCGCTCAACTGAGATAGAGTTTGACTCAACTGGGAGTCTTTGTGTTGTAATTGACTTATCTTGTCACAACTATACATTACTGTGGTGTGGTCTTTACCCCCAAATTGTTCTCCAATTCTAGGTAAACTCAAATCGGTATGCTGGCGCATCAAATACATGCCAATTTGTCTGGCAAAGCTAATTTCCCGCCGTCGCGAGTTTCCTTTCAAATCCTCGATCGAAACGTTTAAAGCTTCTGAAACTACTTGAATGATTGTTTTGGGGGAAGCTTTTACTTTCTCAACTGTAGGGTTTAAAATAGGGGCGATATTTTCTACTGTCATCGCCAAACCAGAAATAGAAATATAAGTTATTGCCCGAATCAAAGCTCCTTCTAATTCTCTAATATTAGAATTGTAGTTAGTAGCAATATATTCGATCGCCGATCGCGGCAAAGACATATTTTCATATTCGGCTTTTTTCTGCAAAATTGCCATGCGGGTTTCTAAATCTGGAACTTGAATATCGGCAATTAACCCCATAGAAAAGCGAGAAATTAATCTTTGTTCTAAGGTAGGAATTCGATTGGGGGGTCGATCGCTTGCTAACACCACTTGTTTACCTGCTTCGTGCAAGGTATTGAAAGTGTGAAAAAATTCTTCTTGGGTGTATTCCTTGCCTTCAATAAACTGAATGTCATCTACTAAAAGAATATCCGCAGTGCGATAATGTTCGCGAAAGGTTTGCATACTGTCTTTGCGGATCGCAGCAATCAAGTCGTTTGTAAACTGCTCGCAAGAAACGTAAAATACTCGATCGTCTGGAGCAATTTCTAGACGATAGTGACCGATCGCTTGCATTAAATGAGTTTTACCCAAACCAACCCCACCGCAGAGAAACAGAGGATTAAAATCACTTCCTGGAGATTCAGCTACAGCAAGGGAAGCTGCGTGTGCCATGCGGTTAGTCGGGCCAACTACAAACCGATAAAAAGTATATTTAGGATTTAATTTTGTCGATTTGAAGCGAGAAGAATCTAGTTTTTCCGATTTATTTGCTTCGATCTGACTCTCATTTGTAGGTTGCTTGCTATTGCTGCGTCTCTTAGTTACAATACCTTCCTCTAAGTAAAAGTCGTTATCGGCAGATAATTGGCGATCGGATAAATTTTTGATATTTTCTTCTCGATCGGCTGTTAGTTGAATCTCTACCGATTGACCTACAATATCCCTTACTACATCAGCAATGGTTTGTAGGTAGTGTTTCTGTAGGTGATTGAGAACAAAAGGATTTGAGGTGCGAATTAGCAAGCAATTGTTTCTAAATTCAATTGCTTCAGCCGTCTTAATCCAAGTTTCAAAAGTGGGGCGACTCAGTTGCAGTTGCAGGCGCTCCAAGACTTGATTCCATAGTTGTTTCGAGGATAGTTTCACGGTTTAGTTACAAGTAAGATTAGGCCATAAGTTTGCTGGGGTAACATATAGATCGAAATTGTATTATCTTTCGCCCTTTCTTTGTCATGGCTAAACTTTTAGAAATTGCCCAATTAGGTAATCCTATTTTGCGACAAGTTGCCCGACCTGTAGAAAATATTAACGCTCCCAGCATACAAAAGTTAATAGACTTTCTTATGTCTACTGTATCGAGCGCTAATGGGGTTGGTATTGCTGCACCTCAAGTATCTCAGTCTTATCGTCTGTTTATTGTTGCTTCTCGCCCTAATTCTCGCTATCCTAACGCTCCTTTAATGAAACCATTAGTAATAATCAATCCTAAAATTACAGGTCATTCTGAGGAAATGGTCAAAGGGTGGGAAGGCTGTTTGAGTATTCCTGGAATCAGAGGTTTAGTCCCTAGATATCGAACTATAGAAGTTGAATATCTCAGTGTGGATGGAACTTTACACCGACAAGAATTTACCGATTTCGTGGCTAGAATTTTTCAACACGAATTAGACCATCTCAACGGTATCGTTTTCGTCGATCGTCTAGAAACTACCCTAGATATGTTTACCGAGCAAGAATATCAAAAATTAAACAAATAGGCGCAAATCCCTACTTTATCGCTACAATCCTAAGAGCGCATCTGCAGGGGAAAATCTCAAATTTAAAAATCGTAAAATCAGTAATCTTTTATCTAAAGTCGTAAGATCTGCAAGCCCCTTCTTTTAAGGAGGGGACAATTCCATTATCTAAAATCCAAAATCCAAAATCGAATTAGCACGTCGAGCTTAAAATCCCGCTTAACTTGTCTATCTTGTCTTGCCAATAACAATAATACTATTAATAATACGTACGTTGCGATCGAAACCAAAAAGAGCGGTAAATCATAGCTAAAACCCTGACTTGATACTAAAAAAAACTAAATTTTTCCTAAAATAAACCCAGTTGATGTCAAACTATCTAATAGAATAGTCAAGAAATATTTATATGTCTCACTATTCAAGTATAAATACTTAAGAAGAAAGATTAGGAGAAAATTATAAAAAATAATAATAAGTCTCATTAAAACTAGATAACAACTAGAAAGAGGAACAATCGCTCTTAAGGTTTAGGGCTAGAGGTAAAATAAAAAACATTAACATTAAAGAGCGAGTTAAATTTACAAAAACAATAATAAATTGGGATGGGTTAATATGCTTTACCTCAAGGCTGAGGAATTTCAAATTCAGAATTTATATAACCAAGCAAAGCAAGGAATAAAAATTCTAGGAAGAAAGTTTGTTTTAGGAGAATGGCTCTCCAGACAAGAGCAAGAGCTTGCCAAACGGAAATGTCGCACATATTTAGACTCAAATGTAAACTGCGTATTAATAGAATTTAGGGATAGATACGCTCTTTATCTAGACGTAGATAACAACCAAAAAGAAAAATTTTACCAACATACAGAGCTTCAGCAAAGCCTTCAGTCAATTGTTAAAAATGAAATAGAAACGAAGACTGACAAGAACCAGGAGTATAGTGGAAATAATGGCAATCTGACGGCTCCTTTTGAGGAATTAGGTACTATTTCCACGTTTGCCCAATTGTCGCAAATAGTAGAAAATTTAGCGCAAAATCTCGATCCTGAGTCTCAAGAGCAGTTTCGCAGGATAATAGACCAAAGATTAGTTACCGATCGCAAGGCAGCACTGGTAATTTTACAAAAAGCTTTTCAAAGAGCAGTAGGGCCAATTGCGGATTTAATTTATCAAGATGTCATTAGCGAGTGCGATCGCTTGCAAACTTTTAGCGATTTTTATAATCTATTCGAGCGGTTAACTGAAGCAATTGATGAAGTAGAATATCAAGAACAATTTCGCCAGGTAGCATTACAGCGGTTAATTTTCAAAGGCGATGTAGCTTTAGAAACAGTCAAGCAAGCTCTTCATCAATCAGTAGGTCCCATTGCAGAGACAATTTATCAAGATGTAATAAACAATACATAAGATTGGAGGCGCAAATTTTGAGACCTTACTAAAAAACTAATATTATTACTTTTTATAGTCAGCTATTGTTCTATTATTTATAATAAACAAGCAAGAAATAGGAAAAAAAATCTTGAATTAATTAAGAACAAAGCTGTAAATTTTTTTGGTTAAGTTAAAATTTAAAAAAATTAATAAAATACCATATTCTAGATTAAAAAAAATAGGAGCATATTTTTTAAAAAATATAGCCTATATTACTTGCAACCAAAATAAAAAAACCTAAGATTAACAAAAAATAAAAATATGGTTTCAATAAAACAAAACTCACTACCTAAAAATAGTATAAGAAAACAGTTTCATAAGGTACTGATTATCTTTTATCTCCTCAGTTTAGTGGCTAGTATAGCTTTCATAGCCGTATGGACGAGGTATGAAGTATATCTCTCAGCCAATAAAGAATTAACCTTATTGGTAGATATGGTTAAAGCAGCAAGAACCTATATCGCTGAAGATGTCCGTCCCTATATGTTACCGAGAAAGATATTTCACCCTCCAGCAATATCTTCTACGGTTGCGACTAAAAAGATTGCGGGACATTTCCTAAAAACACGACCAGATTACTACATTAGAGTAATTTCGGACAATCCTCTCAATCAGACTAACAAACCAACAGAATTTGAAAAGCAATTGCTCGAGCGCTTTCGTGAAGATCGAAACCTCGAAAGGATCCAAGAAGCAGGGTTAATTAACGACAAAAACTATCTAGTCTCTTCTAGACCTTCAATCAGTAGAGCATCTTGCTTGGTTTGTCACGGCAAACCAGAGGAAGCACCAAAAGAAATAACCCAGGAATACGGTACAGAGAGCGGTTATGGTTACATATCAGATCGAGTAGTTGGTGCAAGCGTAGTGGGGGTGCCTGTAGCTAACGTCAACCAGATTGTTTTGAGCCGCAGCATAATAGCCCTAATCGTTATTAGTATGCTATTTCTAGTCATTTTCTTGATGATTAACCGACTAGTGCAACAGCTTTTACTAGGACCTATTGAAAAGATATCTCGTATTGCTAGAGAAGTGAGCGAAGGTAGTCTAGACTACAGCATTAGCAGCCGTCGTCGCGATGAAATAGGAGAACTTGCTAATTCTTTTGAACTAATGCGACGCAGTTTATTAACTGCGAGCAAACGTCTCAAAAAAATAAGTCAAATGAGAAAGCGTTAGAAAGGAGGACAGGCGAAAAACGACTAAGAATAAGCTAGTTAAATAATTTAAAAACATTTTTTTGATTTTGATTTTTTCATTCATAACAACTTTGAGAAATTACAAACCTTTTTGAGATAAAAAGTTATGCCTTCTTCACCTCCAGAAATAGAAAAACCAGATATAACACGAGACGATACACAAGCTGCTGTAAGTCAGGCAAAATGGTCAGATTTGTACAAACAAGAAGACTGGTGGGCGGTATGGATCGGCTTGCTATTACTGGGGACAGTTTTTAGCGGTTTGGTTCAAGTAGTGCCGAAGATGCCTAAATGGGAAGGAGTAGATTTGTTATCCGCTCTTCCTCTAGAATTCATTCCCCAACTAGCATTACTGGCGATCGGTTTGGGTATTATGTTTACCCTAGGCAACGTGGTAATGAAAGGGCAAAAAGGTTTAGATATTGCTCCAGGATTCGTCGTTATATTTCTGTTGGCAATATTTGCCTATATGCTAGGTAATTCCCAGACAGCAAAGGCAATTAACCTAGGATATGCTTTTTGGGCATTATTGATAGGGCTGGCGATTAGTAATACGATCGGCACTCCTAGATGGTTGCTGAATGCCGCACGCACCGAATATTACATCAAGACTGGCTTAGTTATTTTAGGTGCAGAAATCCTTTTCAGTAGGATTGTAGAATTTGGCCCTTATGGTTTAGCGATCGCCTGGTTAGTTACTCCAACCGTCATCCTGTTTATGTACTTCTTCGGTACCCGCATCCTGAAGATGAAGCAAAAGACACTGGTAATGGTAGTTGCTACTGCCACTTCTGTCTGCGGCGTATCGGCAGCTATTGCAGCAGCGGCGGCTTGTCGGGCGAAAAAATACGAATTAACTTTAGCAGTGGGGATGACCTTAATATTTACCGTCATCATGATGGTCGTCATGCCCTTATTTGTCAAAGCAGTAGGAATGCCCGAACTAATTAGCGGTGCTTGGTTAGGCGGTACTATTGACGCTACTGGTGCAGTAGTGGCAGCAGGGGAAACCGTTGGGGAACTAGCAGGTAAATCTGCTGCTTTGGTGAAGATGATTCAAAATATGCTCATTGGCGTTATTGCTTTCGCGATCGCTGCTTCTTGGGTCATGTTTGTCGATCGTCAACCTGGCGCACCAAGACCTGGTTTCGGCGAATTGTGGATTAGACTTCCTAAATTTATCTTAGGTTTTGTTGCTGCTTCTCTACTGGCATCTTTCGTTTTTATCCCTTTAATGGGTATGGATACAGTCAGAGACTTTCTCAGTCAAACTAAGAATTATCGCGGTTGGCTCTTTTGCATGGCATTTTTGTCTATTGGACTAGAATCTAACTTTCGCGAGTTAGGCAGTCAATTTCAAGGTGGTAAACCGATGATTCTTTATATTGTCGGCCAAAGCTTTAACCTAATAATTACACTATTAGTAGCTTGGCTAGCCTTAAGCGGCACCTTTTTCCCCGTACCACAGCTATAGTTTCTTTAATACATAAATACTAATAGGTTGGGTTAATCTGTGCATGTAACCCAACCTATCCATTTTGTAAGCATTTGAGCCGAATTTATGAGTAATAATCAACAAAAATACCTGAATTTGACGATCGCCCTGACTTTAATGCCTCTGTTTTTGTGGGGATTAAATTTCTTAGTCAGTGGTGGATTTTTGGGTTCTACTATCCAACAAATCTACGATGAGGATAAAGATGCTAGTGGCATTTTTTGGACAGACGCAGAGGAGACGAAAAGATAAGTTGTTTTTTGTGCAGCTTACTTTCGCAAATAAGCGATTGTATTGCAATTAATTCTTAAGATAGAAAAGTGGAATGAGTGTCTAGCAATAGCCGTCGATCGCGATCGATTGAGGAAAGTATAGCTGCGATCGTTTCTGTACGACCATTTAAATAATGTTTGCTATCTCACAGAGCAATATCTCGCAAATGAGAGATAATCTTACATATGCCCTCAAATCCAAACCTCAATTAATTTATGAGTAAAAAAAAGAAACTAGCTAAAAAAATAGCCAAAAAACTTTCTAAAAAGCTCTCTAAAAAGCTCTCCAAACAACTGATAAAGGCTTTTTCGCAGCATCAAAACTTGGAAGGACTGAAAACACAGAAAAATTTACCATTTGGAGAACTGGGAGGGCGATCGCCTGAGTTCGGCATGGACGATCGACCCAACTCTAATTGAATTTACGAAGATTTTGGAGTGTCTTCCTCAGTCGGTAACTGGGGTTCGCTGGAGTAGTGGAACTTAATAAAGCTGTCGAAAGCATACCAGCCCAAGACGTACCAAGGAATAGCTCCTAGTTGTACTCCCCTAACCACTAACTGACGCAATGCTAGGGCACTAAAGCCCAGGGGAATGAGAAACCGTAAATCGAAAGCTCCATTACTGGCTGTTTTAACTTGCTGATTTAGTTGAGTCGCCCCAGCGATTAATTCCGCTGCTGCCTCAGATTTTCCCAGATTCGTAGCTTTTTCTGGGAAAATATTGTCCAAAATAATGCCTGAATCCCCTAAAAGAGCGGAGATTTTGGCTAAATCGCTGCGTTCCTTGTTGTAGAAAATAGTAATGCTGCCGTTAACTACATTGGTTCGCACGCGATCGATCTCAACAGACTCAGATAGGACACTGGCAACTCGTTTCATCTGTTCTGGTTGACGGAACTCCTGAGCAACAAGCAATCGAATTCGTCCAGGAGTCTCACTAATCGAGCGAGCAGTGATAAGCAAAGAACCTGTTTCTGGAACTTCTTGGATTAATTTTGGTATTTTACCATCATTGGCGATCGCCATATTTGCTAACCTCCACTTAAGTTTCAGTTTCTTGTTGAGATAGTTCTGCTTGAGCTTCTGCCACTAGGTCTTCAAAAACCTCCCCTGCTTCTACTATGGCACCTTTGGCCTTTTGATAGAGCGTAATTCCACTTTTGAGAGCAGTCTTAGCAATCGGTTTACCGACCTTAGCTATAGGTGGAATGAGAAGAGGAGCAAGGACTAGGGCGCCTATTCCGGTAACAATTCCAGGTGTTCCTACATCTTCTAACACATCTTCGATTTTAACTACCATAATTACCTCCTTTTGCTGTTGGCTGTTAGCTGTTGGCTGTTAGCTGTTAGCTGTTGGCTGTTTGTATATAATTTTCTCCCCCTCTCCCCCTCTCCCCCTCTCCCCTGCTCCCCACACTCCCCACACTCCCCACACTCCCCCTCTCCCCACACCCCTCTATTCGCTTAATCTTCAACGGATTTAGCTGCTTCTAGTTCTGCTTTGGCTTCGGAGACCAATTCTTTGCCCCCTTCGTAGATCGTCATGCCTCCTTTGATAGTTGTTTTGGCAACGGATTTTCCCACTTTCTTGGCTGCGGGAACTATAATGGGTGCCAGCAATAGAGCGCCGATAGTTCCTAGAAGCAATGCTGTCGTGCCAGAAAGAAGAACCCGATGACCTAAAAGATTCCAATTGGCAAGTTCTTTACCTAATTCGTATTCCCATTTCACGATCGATTTCCTCCTAAATTTCAAACTTTTTAACTTTAACTTTCACCTATTAGTGGTCGAAGTCCGTTCACTCCTGCAGCGATCGCCGAACCATTGTGAATTACAGTGGCTAGGAGGGGATTTAGTCCCACAGTTGTAGCTACAGAAAGTGCTGCTACATTGGGAATGACAGCAAGGCTAGTATTTTGACCGATCAGTTGTTGGGTTTGTTTGGCAAGGGAAATCGCTCTAACTAAACTATCCAAGTCATTTTCCATTAACACTACATCTGCTGTCTCCCGCGCTACTTCTGAGCCATCGCCAAAGGAAACGGAAACATCTGCATAAGCGAGCGCTGCTGAGTCATTAATCCCATCTCCGACAAAAGCTACTGTTTTGCCTGATTCGTGCAATTGACGAACAATAGTTGCCTTTTGCTCTGGGAAAGCTTCTGCATGAATGTTGTCCTCAGAAATACCTAATTCTTTGGCAACCGTTAAAGCACGGTAACGACGATCGCCAGTGAGAATGTGAATATCTAGCCCTCGATCGTGCAATGCTTTAATTACGCTTTGGCTTTCAGGACGCAGAGGATCGGTGTATTCAACTACCCCTAGCAATTGTCCGTTACTTGCCACATAGATGAGGGAAGCGCCTTCAAGATCTCGATGTTGTACGTGGAGAGATTCAAGACTAATACCTTGCTCGTTCATAAAGCGAGCGCTACCCACTAAAACA
This sequence comes from Prochloraceae cyanobacterium, assembly GCA_030065755.1. Classification (GTDB taxonomy): domain Bacteria; phylum Cyanobacteriota; class Cyanobacteriia; order Cyanobacteriales; family JASJDA01; genus JASJDA01. The sequence goes on from JASJDA010000034.1 coordinate 15,928, forward strand.
TTTTCCCCGTCGATTTCTGCACGCACGCCAAAACCAACTTTATAGTCCCACTTGCCGCGCCGCAACTGCCTTACTTTCTGTTCTCGCGCATAATCGACTAAAGCTTGGGCAACTGGATGAGTAAGACGTTTTTCTGCTGCTGCTGCTAGTTCTAATAGTCTTTCAGGAGCAGATCCGTTGACTGTTCTGACTCCAGCTACGACTACATCTCCTTGAGTGAGAGTGCCAGTTTTGTCGAAAACTACTGCATCCACTTCAGCCAATTGTTCTAGGCTGCGTCCGCTACGGATGAGAATGCCTCGTTGTGCTGCTGCGGTCATAGATGCGAGAACAGTAGTAGGTACGGAAACGCGAATGCCAGTCATAAAATCGAGGGTGAGAATAGAAGCAGCTCTTGCCATGCTTCCCGTACTAAGTAAAACTCCACCTGAGAATAACAAAGCGGGTAAAATTGCTTTGTCAGCCAGTTGAGCCGCGTGGTTTTCCATGCGGGTATCGTAAACAGGAGCATCTTCGACTAATTTAACGCTCTGTCCGGCGCGAGTATCAGAACCAGTGCGTTCTGTCAAGATGTATAGTTGTCCTTCCCTTACTAGAGTAGAAGCATAAACAGTTTGCCCGACTTCTCGCGTTACAGGCATGGACTCGCCAGTAAGTTTTTGCTGGTCGATCGAGGCTTTACCCTGTAGAATTTTACCGTCAACTGGAATTTGTTCTCCTGGATAGACAATAATAACATCTCCTGGATTCACTTGTTCGACAGGAATCTGCTCTTTTGTGCCGTTGCGATCGACCCAGGCGAATTTGCTGAGGGAATCGAGGAGGTCTAAAGCGTGGCGCGTCGATTGGCGAGCGGTGCGATCGCGAATCAAATCCCCAATTTCGTGCAGCATCAAGATCGCAGAGGGGGTGAGCAAATTTCCCTGTAGGCTGGTGAGGGTAAGTGCCATGAAGTCGAGGCAGTCAATATTCAAACGCTGATTTGACCAAATGCTTGACATGGCTCTTTTTGCCACAGGAAGGCTAGCAGCAGCAACGGTTCCTCCAATGAGAGTAGCGGGAATAGGCCACCCTAGTGGCCCTGCTAGTAAAGCGAGACCAGTTGCTAAAACTGGAAGTTTCAAATCCGACCAAGAGCTTGAGGATTTTTTCTTGTCTGACTCTGAAGTGTCGGGGACGATCGCTGTAGTAGCTAGCTGAATTAAACTTCTCAGATGCAGGAGCATTTCCTCGTCTGAAATTTGTTTGGTTTGATATGCGATCGCAACAGACATGGCTGCTGGCTTTAGTCGGAAATAAGTGACGTAAGGATCTGCTTCGAGCAAAACTTTCAAACGATGGACGTAGTGAGTATCCCAAGCGATGCGAGACACCCGAAACCTTATTCGTCCTGGAGTAGTGTGAACGACGCTATAAGGCACTAACAGCTTAGTGAAGTCAATAGTCTTTGAGTGCCTCTTTTGTTGTGATTCGATCGCCTGCACCTCACGCTCAATTTTCTGCGGATGGACTTGGCTAATTTGAGTTGGCAAAACAACCGCTAGTTGTTGATTCTGCTTGAGAACTTTTTCTGGAGAAGTTGAATCTAGTTGTACTGCTACTACCACGATCTATCCCCCCGTCATTACTTCTGTGCTTAGGTCTGGCATTTTTGCGATCGAGTCTAGAAAACTCCAAAGTATAGAAGGGTTATATCCAGAACACAATCCATTTAGTTGGGCTTTATTTAACGGCGATTTTTCTTCTTCGCTGAAGACAGGAGCAAGGCTGTTTGTCTCTTCCTTAATATCCGGCTCGATCGTTTCGACACTGACCGATCGATGTCCGTTTAAGTTTTCCTCTAAGGGACGAGATCCGCTCGAATTTCCTGTTGCTGAGTTATCTTCTAACTCAACATTTTTTGTCTCTGGAGTACTGAAAGCTTTTGCTGCCAGTGCTAGGGTAAGAAATTGAGAAATATCTACTTCCTTTTCCTTCTTTTCTTCTGCTTCCGTGCTTTCCTCCTCCGCTTGTCTTTTTTCTGTGTCTTTCTCTTGCTCTTTTTCTACAAGAGGCGGCAACTGTTGCAGCATCTCCCTAGTTATTGCTGCTGTTGCGATATAAATCGGTAGGGAGAGCCAACCGCCTATTCCTAAAGTTCTTGTCATTAATATTCCCGAAGTTAGGGGAATTAATCTTTCTATTACTTCACCCGATACTTTCTGAAATGAGTTGGCTGAAGATGACTTAGCTTTAGAGAGAGAAGAAGGTGAAAACATTCTTGAATTGCAATTATAGCCAGGGAGAGTTAACAACAAGCTAGATAAAGATACGCTGGCAACGTCAAAATTCACTACTAAACTGCCTGTATTTTCATTCAGCTTGACTTGGTAAACTCCTTCTTGCTGTTTTAGCTGTTGGGCTGCGGTACGAAGAGTTTGCTGGGAGGCTCCACGCGACCGCAACCGCACCCGCCCTGCTGTAGCGTGAACTACTTCAATTCCAGTTTCTTTTTGTTGTCCTCTCATATCAGCCATAGTCTTACTCTCCTCCCGTTTGTTTTGCCTAGATTTTTTCTATTTCATTGCTGCTAGAAAAATCCAGGGTAACTTTAAGATTAAGAACAGGTTAAGCTCTCTATTTGTATTGTAATTTTTTAGGCTAGAATAAACTGAAATTCGCAATATTTTTTAAGATATTAGTTTGATGAAATTTTTTATTATTAAAGTCAAATTCCTTCGATCTTAATGCTTTTTCCTCTAAAACAATTTTGTTTTAGCTGTAAATGAGAATTATTTTTATTTATTTTATCGTTCGTTCTGATTTTTTTTTATATTTAAAAAATACTTGAACCCATTGAGTTGTTAATGATTTTCTTTTTTATTAATAAAAAAAATAAATGAGAAATAAATTAATTAACAATCGAGAACTGCAAAGAAAATGAGAATGCCAGAAACCGATCGAAATATTTATTGATAATATTTACAGCTCGATCGAGAGCCAGTGAGGGACTCGATCGAGCTGTCTGCAATTCTACGAACAATTGCATTTTAATTGCTAAACTATTTCATTAGGTAGGGGACTTTTGATCCCAGGGATAAGACATAACTTCCTTTAACTGTTCACTGATAACTGTTAAATTCCGCCGTTTTCTGGCTCCTTATAGAAGCTCACGAGCATTGGAAGGAGAAGATTTCAGATTCAACTAGCAACTAGCTCACAAAAGATTGTGTCACAAAATCTATAAGTTTTATAACAAAAGCTTTGTAGATTATGTCACATAATCAAAATTGTGATTAGAATAAAGATGTAAAAAGTTTAGAGGAACTTTAGATGAATCGAAGTAAATTCAGTTATGGAACAAAAAGAAAATCGAACTTAATGCGTAGCCTAAATCGCAGTAACCGCCGACAACACTCGAGGAGAGGTCAGAATTGGTTAATAAAGATTGGGGAATGTCTAGGTGGTGGGAAACCACATCAATATCAACATCACCAGTCAATGAGTAGAGGCCGATCGTTGAGAGGAGGTTAATATGAGTAGAGGTGGATATCGTCAAGGAGCTGGAAGAAAAGCAGGCTGGAGACACGGAGAAACACAAACTATCCGAGTTCCAGTAGCACTAAGAGAGCAATTGTTGGAAATTGCCAGACAGTTAGATAACAGGGAATTTATTCCCGATCGCACCTACTCAGAACTAAATGCTCTTCTGGGTGAATGGCAAGTAAAATGCGATGCTGAACCTGTTAACTCGATCGAATGGCAAAAAGTACGTCAGCTTATAGATGAGATTCAAGAGCTTATCTCACCAGAAGCACGAGCGAGTGGCAAACTAGCTGAAATTGAGTCAGATGAGTGGGAAAATTTGAGAGGTCGTGGTGCTGGCTGCGGTCATCGCCACGGGAGAGATCGTAATCGCCGTTTTGACTCGTAGAGACAAGTATTTTAGCTAAATGCTGAATCTTCAAGCTTTGAAAAGAGAAAGCCGATGTTAACCGCGACTTGTGCGAAGTGCGCAAGTCGCGGGTACCTAAACTACTCCTCAGACATGTGGAAAGCAAGGTTCTGTTTTAAACTACGTGTACGAGTAGAGAAACTTTTAAGTAACTCTACCGCAAACATAGGAGTATGCTCGATAGCAAAGAGAAAATGTTCTCGATCGAGCCATCCTATCACACAATCAGTTTTAGCAATAGCAGTGGATGCTCTAGTATCTTCTGACTGAACTAAAGCTCCCTGACCGAAAACATCGCCTCTTTTAATGGTTTCCACCACTTTTCCTTTGACGAAGATATCGACCTCCCCTTCAATAATTCCGTATACTAGATTTCCAGGTTCTCCCTCATTAAAAATAACCTGACCAGCTAAAAAAGTCTGAGGAGAAGGAGTTTTTTGAAAAATTTCTACTGTTCTTACTGGCGACATGACGATCTTTAGAACCATTCAACAAAAGATTTGGAGCGGAAGTTAATTGGCAGCCCCATCGACATAAATGCTTTTTGCTGTTTCGCGATCGACTGCGGCGCGGGTTCTGCCCACTTTGACAATATAGGAAGGAAACCGTTGTTCTAAGGTAATAGAAACTCCTGGGAGCACTCCCATTGCCATCAGTTTGCGAATCATCGCATCATCTGAGGTTTTCAAGCAAGCTACCGTATCTATTTTTCCAGTTTTTAGAGAAGAAAGTGCCATCATCAGAAACTCACCCCCAATATTGTTAAACTAAAATTGACTAGATATCCCATGAAGAAAGCAAAGGGAATAATAAACGCTATCATTGCCAAAGTGGTTTTCAAGCCTTGTTCTTTAATCATTATTTGCACTTGGGCAATGCAGGGCAAAAACAGAGTCAGCACAATGGCAGCCACTACTAATTGATTGCCACTCAAGGCAAGTTGTTGCTGCAAGTCGAATAATCCTGCTGCTCCGTAATCCCTTCTGAAAAAGCCGTATAAGAAAATTGGCGCTACTTGTTCGGGAAGTCCTAAAGCCAGGGTAATAGGTTCGAGCAATCCAATAATCTGCTCGAACAGTCCAGTTAATCGACCGAACCAAATTAAAACAGATGCCCAAATAAATAAGGGAATAATTTCAAAGAAATACCATTTCATTCTGACGTAAGTTTTGATGAGAATGTTTTTGAACTTAGGCAACCTCAAAGGCGGAATTTCCATGTAAAAGCCTGCTTTTTTTCCTGGCAATAGTTGCGCCGTTAAATAGCCAACTACGATGAAAACCACCGTGATAAACCCAGCCCAAAATAAAAGTGCTGCTGGCTTTTGGGCTAAAAGTCCCACAATTACGCCCCACTGAGCAGCACAAGGAACGGCTAATGCGAGAAGAAATGTGGAAATCAGCCGCTCTCTTTTGGTTTCTAAGGTACGGGTGACTAGAGTGGCCATGGTATCGCAACCCAATCCCAAGACCATAGGAATGACGGCGCGTCCCGATAAACCGATCGATTTGAACAGACGATCGAGCATCAGGGACAATCGGGGTAGATAGCCACTGTCTTCTAGAAAGGAAAACATTAAGAAGTAGGTGGCTACTACTGGCAGTACGATCGCTGTAGCGTAGCGAATTCCTAGAGTAATAATGCCGTAGTCGTTGGCAATTAAGTCTTGAAGCGGTTGCCAAGGGATAATAGTTGCTACAATCTGGTTGACAACTGGATTGATATTTTCTTCAAAAAAGGTTTCAATAGTATCGACTAGGGTACCTGCACCAAATTCGCCGACAAATTTATAGACACCGAAGTAGAGAATGAAAACCAAGATGGGAAATCCCGTTATTGGATTAACCGTTAGCTTGTGTATGGTTTCACTCAAAGGTGTTTTTGCCTCAGAGGGTTCCCTGAGTACTTGTTGCTCCATCTGCCAAGCCAATTGCTGGCGAGAAGAGGCGATCGCCGCGGTTACTGGTTCTCCTAGCTGTTCGCTTGCTATTAAGATCGCGGCTTCAATCTCTGCAAGTAGTTTGTCATTTTGCTCTAATCTTTCCCACAGCGTGGGGTCTTTTTGCAAGACGAGTAATGCCAAGCTGCGCCTAGAGATGGGATAAATATTATCTAGGGAGAGTTTATTTTCTCTAGATAATAGAGATTCGATCTCAGCGAGGGCTTTCTCAATAGCTTCTGGATAGGCAATTTGAGCTAACATATTCCGCCACCCTTGCTTTTAATTCGTTCACTCCAAAATTAGCAGCAGCCGCCATAGTCACCACTGGAATTCCCAATTCTCTTTCGAGATACTCTGGGTTAATTTCGATTCCCAACTGCTGGGCTTCGTCCATCATGTTGATAGCTAAGATCGAGGGTAAACCTGCCTCTATTAGTTGAAAGGTTAAAGGCAGCATCCGCCCTAAATTTTTGGCATCCACCACGTGAATGACCACATCGAAAGATTGAAAGAGCAACAAGTCACGAGCGACTTTTTCTTCTTCGGTAATTGGCAGCAACGAGTACATTCCTGGCGTATCTACTACTGCTACTGGGAGCTCGCCGATCGAGGTTTGTCCTCTAGAAACTTCTACTGTCGTACCTGGATAGTTAGAAACCGTAACATAAGTACCTGTCAACCCATTAAACAGCACGCTTTTCCCTACGTTGGGCATTCCCACTAAAGCGATTTGGGTCATTTTTACCGATTCAGCTGTGGTTGTTTCCTTTTTTTTCCGAAAAAAGCCTAATAAACCCCTTTTCTTTTGGCGAGGACTATCGCTACATTTCAATTTCATGGGACATTTATTACATTGCATTAAATTCCCTCCTCTTTATAGCTGTTTTAATTTAAATTTTATTTGTATGGATAAAAAGCTTTCTCAATTAATATTCTATATTTATTGAGAATAATTTTCACCATTACTTAACTATTTAATAATAAAATTTATCAATAGTATTTTTTCTCCTTCAGGAAAATTCTACTCACTAGATCGCCAAATCTTGACGGTCTTATCTAAACTACTACTGGCTAAAATTGTCCCGTCTGGACTGAGAGAGATCGCGCTCACTGCTTCTAAATGATCTTGGAGAGTTTGCAACAATTTCCCCGTACTTAGATGCCAAATTTTAACAGTTTTGTCTTGGCTACCACTAATTACATATTGAGCGTCGGGACTAATAGTAACAGTGTAAACAGATCCTGAATGACCGGTTAAGCTGCGAAGCAGTTTCCCATTTCTTAAGTCCCAAAGTTTAATAGTTCGATCGTCACCAGCACTGGCTATAATTCGATCGTCAGGACTCATAGCAACAGTTTTAATACAACCTTGGTGTCCTCTGAGAATATTTTTTAGTTCTCCTGTTTCTACATCCCAAATTCTCAGACTTTTATCTTCACTACCGCTAATTACCGTGCGAACGTCAGTACTAATTGCTAAGCAATGCACCCATTCTTTATGTCCGAAGAATGTCTGGAATGGTTCTCCTGTTTGCAAGTTCCAGAGTTTAATTTTATGAGAGCCGCTGGCTATAGTTTGTCCGTCTATACTAATAGCGAGAGAACGAATTGGCTTTTTGTGTCCGAATAGAGTGCGCTGAAGTTCTCCTGTTTCCAGGTGCCAAATTTTTAGATAACTTCTCTCTTGGCTGCGATCGCTACTAACAGCAGTCTTCCCGTCAGGAGCGATCGCAAAAGTCAAAATAGCACCTGAATTGAGTTTGAGTTTGTTCGTCGAAGTTGCTTGACTCTGGTTTAACTGCCAGATTTCGATAATATTGCTGTTATCAATACTAATCAAGCGTCGATCTCGATCGTTACCAGCCAAAGAAACTACTTTTGCAGAGACTCCGCTACAACTGTGACACAAAGAAAAATTAGTTAATCCATCCTGTTGGGATCGCTCTTTGCTGTCTGCAATTGACTTTAAAAGAATCTCGACTTGCGCGACAGATCGAGCGTCTCCTAAGTTTAGCAAACAGGCTTTGAGACTTTCTAAATACTCTCGATCTTGTATTGTGAGAGCAGACTCGATCGCTTTTAAATCGTTCAAGCCTTTCTGGTCAGATAATTGACGCTGCTGCAACCATATTTTCAAGGAGTATTCTACTTGTTGTCTAGCTAAAGATTTATCTGGTAAATTGGTTAAACTCTCAGCTAATTTCAAAGCTAATTCTGGCATCCAGTAAGGTCTTTGTGTGGCTAAAACTTGAAATGCCTCTTGATAAATAGAAACTGTAGTAGCGATCGCTTGTTGTAAGAATTTTTGCTTTGCTACATTTTCAACTAACTTTGGTAATAATTCTGTTAAAAGAGGAGCGCGATCGTAATTAATCAAATAGTGAATGTCACTCATCCAACCCGCTACTAGACAGTAACAGGAACTTAAAAACTTACAAAATTCCTCTATATCTTTGTTGCTAAATTGATATTCAAATTCTAGATCTTGAATGTCAATTCCTGCATTCTGTAATTTTTCGGCTTCTTCTAGAATTGCCAGATTTATTGCATTTACGCCGCCAAATCGCCGTAGTTCTTCTGAAGATTTACCCACTGCTAAAAGTTTTTGTCGCGTTTCTCTCCATTTTATTGCTCTTGCTTTTGCCGAATCTTCTATTAACTCTTGATAGGATATTTTAAAAATAGTTTGATAGCAATAATTTTTCTGTCCCCAACCCCAATAAGCAATCCGAAAATAGAGATAATCCCCCTCAAATTCTGATTCTAAAATTAAAGTCGGTTCGGACTTGAGCATCCAAAATAAGGCTTTGATACTCGCTTCTCCATAAAAATTATTACTTTCCCAAACACCACCTAAAAATTCTGTAGGTCTAACTCGATCGTGCAAGGAATAGTTTTTGCCCAAAAAGTCTCGCAATTCTTGAGTTAATTTGCACTCAATTTCTTCTGTACTCAAACCAATTTTATTTGATAAATTTAAAGGTAATTTAGGAGGAGCAATTAAAACTTTTAAGGGCGGTTTTTCTTGACGATCGCGCGACTCTAATAGTTGAATTGGTAATAATCTTAAAGGCCAAAAATCGAATATTTTTTGTACTTCTGGCAAGAGCAGGGTTGTTTCTCTTTGATATGCTGCTAATTGCAAAATTGTCTGGCGTTTTTGCTCTACTAATTTTTGTTGTAGCGCTTTTTCCTGTTGAAAACGCTGCTGCTGATAATCTAAACCCGCTCTATTTATTGACGACGTTACTTCTTTAAATATATTTTGAATTTCTATTGTTTTTTGATAGCCAATTTCGGCTTTTTTTTCTGTAACATTCAGTTGCTCTTGTTCGACTTCAATCTGAGAGCTAATTCCCAGAGAACTAAACATCACTTTTGTTTGATGTTTTTGCTGCTTCTGCAACTGGTCTTGTATTTCTTTTAATAAACTGCTAGTTCCTGCATAAACTATGGTTTTAAAAACAGGTGTAGCTACTCTAAATAGTAAATTTAACCATGGTTCCATAAATAGTTTGGTTATTTGTTATGGGTTATTGGGTTTATTGTCGGTTGAATAATGAAACTTAATAAAACTGTCAAAAGCATACCACGCCAAGACATACCAGGGAATAGTTTCTATAAGGAAACCTTTGAGTAGTAGCTGTCGCGCAGCTAGTATGCTAAAGCCAAGGGGTACGAGAAAGCGCAGGTCGATCGCGTCGTCAGTTGCTAGTTTTACTCTTCTGTTTAGTTGAGAAAAAGTACTAATTACTTCTGCCCCTGCTTCCGATCTTCCCTCGGTATTTGTTGGTTTAGAGATGGAATCCTGCAAACTTACTCCTAATTGTTGCAAAAGAATGCGTATTTGCTCGAAATTACTGTGCTCCTTGGCGTAAAATATAGTAATACTACCAGTCTGTAGATTATTCCGCAACCTGTAAATCTCGAGACGTTCTTGCAAAACTTTAGCAATTCGCTCTATTTCCTCCCGTTTGCGAGATTCCTTAGCAATTCGCAACCTCAATCTCCCTGGAATTTGGCTGACAATATAGGCAATTATTTTCGAATCTAGTAATTGTTGTGTTTGCAGTGGCATTTTTTTGTTATTGTCGCTTAGCATCTATTTCTTGATATAGTTCAAAATTTTTTTTGAGCGAGCGATCGCAAACTACGGATAATATATTATTTTTATACAGTTTTTAGCCTAATTATTTTCTTTCAATCTCAACAAGAAATTTTCGGAGAATAACCGAAAATTACTGCTTGTTATAATACGTATATCCTGAGTTAGAACCCCATGACAAAATGCGCAAATCATTTCTATCTAACTCAGGTTTTTAGTCACCCATTGATGTTTTTTAAGACTAGGTAGATTCGTGACTGACTTCACTAGGAGCGATCGTTTTTTCCACTTCCTCTTCAGCCAGTTCCACCTTAGCTTCTGCAACTAGGTCTTCAAAAACTTCTCCCGCTTCGGCGACAACTCCCTTAGCTTTTTCGTAGGCAACGATTCCACCTTTAATAGCTGCTTTAGCAATAGGTTTGCCAACTTTAGCTACAGCAGGAATCAGCAAAGGAGCCATAACCACTGCGCCTATACCCGCTATAACACCTGGAACGCCTACTGTATCAGCAACATCTTCTAACAGATCTTCAGGTTTAAATGCCATATACACCCCCTGTATCGAATATCTTAATAACCATCTAATGTTATTGTAATTTAACCAAATTCGATTGGAATGATTATTAAGTTTATTTGGGCTAATATTTACTCTATTTCTATTATCTCTCTAATATCTTTAAATGTAAAAAAAATTTACCAAAAATTAATGGCGATCGAGATAGGATACAGGAAATTATCTCTAAAAAATGTAAGTAGTATATCGATCGATAAAAAATTAATCGAGAAAAGGTCTCAGAAAAGATAGAAAATATTATTTATTGAATCTCTAAATTTAGTCCGAAAAACGTCCAGAAATAATTCTCGGTCAGATGTTTTTTTCTTCAGATGGATGTAGAACGTTTTGAATGACAATAACAATCTATCGGTCTCTAAGCAGTCTATTTCTCGTCGAGAACTGCAAAAGCTAGTCCAAACTCAGTTAAAGATGTTACTAGAGGTAAACAACCTAGAAGGAGCTAAAACAGTTTTGGTTCCAGTTTTACCTGTAGACATTGCCGACGCGATCGAAGGTTTGCCAAAAGCAATGCAGGCTATAGCCTTTCGCTTGCTTTCTAAAGATGAAGCCATTGAAGTTTACGAACACCTCGAACCCAAGGTACAACAATTACTGATCGAAGATTTCAAGCGCCAGGATGTCCTCGATATTATGGACAAAATGTCCCCAGACGATCGAGCCAAACTATTTGAAGAGTTACCCGCTAAGGTCGTCCGTCGCTTGTTAGCCCAACTCAGTCACGAGGAAAGGGAAAATACAGCTTTGCTATTGGGTTACAAACCAAATACCGCTGGAAGAATCATGACACCCGAGTATATCTCTCTCAAAGAAGGTTGGACTGTCGATCGAGCCTTAGAGCGTGCTCGCCGCTTAGCACCGACTACAGAGACCATTTACTCTCTTTATGTTACAGATGCAGTTCACCGCTTGAGTGGCTATGTCTCCCTGCGAAACCTAGTAATAGCCAAACCAGAACAAACCATTGGCGAAATTATGGATCGTAACTTAGTCTGCGTTCACACCGACACCGATCGAGAAGAAGCAGCCCGTCTGCTTCAGCGCTATGACTTTTTAGCTATACCTGTAGTAGATGCAGAGAAGCGTCTGGTGGGTATTATCACAGTAGACGACGCGATCGACATTCTGCACGAGGAAACTTCCAAAGATATTCACATTCATGGCGGCGTGCAGTCTGGAGGCGATCGCTATTTTCACAGTCCTTTCTACAGTATAATTCGCAGGCGCGCCCTCTGGTTGATTGTAGTCTTCATCATCAGTTGCTTGGCGAGCGTGATTATCCAAGCACAAGAGAAAGTACTAGAGCAAGCTATTATTTTAGCAGTTTTCATACCTTTGTTGATGGATACGGGTGGCGATGTTGGCAGTCAATCTTCTACAGTAGTGATTCGGGGTTTAAACACTAGAGAAATTGACTCTCACAAAGCTCTCTGGGCCATACGACGAGAAGCAATAGCAGGAGCCTTGCTCGGTTTAATGTTAGGTGTGGTGGCAATTGTTTGGTCTTACTTTCTTCAAGGCGATTTACTCATTGCCCTAGTAGTTGGTCTAACTCTGTTAGTAATCTCCGTGTTATCTACTATAGTCGGTACAGCGCTGCCTTTTCTTTTCTCCTTTTTGGGCTTAGACCCTGCTTTAATGTCTGCTCCTTTTATTACGACTATAGCTGATGTTTTGGGTGTTCTAGTTTATTTTTATATAGCAAAGCTGATTTTAAATTTGTAGATCTAACCAAAACGCCCGCTCACGTAGTCTCTGGTTGCTTCTTCCTTAGCGCCGTTGAAGAGTAACTGAGTACGATTGTATTCGACTAAATAACCAGTTTTTCCTCCTCTTGTAGTCTCGACGTTGAAAAAAGCAGAAAAATCTGCCATCCGCGCTGCTTGCTGCATATTGTGAGTGACGATGACAATTGTGTATTGTTCTTTAAGTTCTTGCATCAGTTCTTCAATTTTAAGAGTGGAAATGGGGTCGAGAGCAGAACAAGGTTCGTCCATTAACACCACACTCGGTTCAATAGCGATCGCTCTGGCAATACACAAGCGTTGCTGTTGTCCTCCAGAAAGAGAAAGACCGCTTTGTTTTAGCCTATCTTTGACTTCATCCCAAAGAACAACTCGACGCAGCGATCGCTCTACCAAAGAGTCCATATTGCCTTGATAGTGGTTGACTGCAGCACCATAAGCAATATTGTCATAAATTGATAGAGGAAAAGGGTTGGGTTTTTGAAACACCATGCCAATGCGACGACGCACGCTCACTGCATCGACTTCATCGGCATAAAGATTTTGTTGGTAGAAATTAATCTTACCTTCAACTCTAGCTCCTGGAATGCAATCGTTGGTGCGGTTGAAACATCTCAGGAGCGTAGTTTTGCCACATCCAGATGGCCCGATGAAAGCAAAGATTGTATTTTGGGGTATCTCTAAAGAAACATTGCGAAGTGCCTTGAATTCACCGTAGAAAACAGAGACATTTTCCGTTTTGAGAACAATTTCGCCCTTCTGAAGAAAATCGGAATTGGGTGACAATGTTGATTCGATCATAATACGCCTCCCGATCGCTATTTAATTGTTCAAAGAAAAAGGCAAAAGGTTAAAGAGCGAACTGTCGTTTCCTTTTGCCTTGTTTTTTAGCCACTTTCAGAAGTGGCTTCGACTGTCAAGACTTTTTCGGCTGCATTTTCAGCTAGTTCTGCCTTGCTTTCGGCTACAATATCTTCCAAAGCTTCTCTGGCTTCTGCCAAAACTCCCTTGGTTTTTTCATAGACCACAATGGTGCTTTTTACAGCCGCCTTAGCAACAGGTTTGCCAACCTTTGCCAGTCCTGGACCGAGAATAGGTGCGAGAATTATTGCACCAACACCAATAGCAAGACCAGGTAAACCAAAATCTTCAACAAAATCTCCAATGTCAAGATCGAAAAGTTCGAGAGACATAATATACCTCCATAATTTGTTGTTAGCTGTTAGCTGTTAGCTGTTAGCTGTTTATTCCTCCCCCTCTCCCCATCTCCCCCTCTCCCCCTCTCCCCACACTCCCCACACTCCCCACACTTCCCTATCTCTACTCTAACTACCATCAGTAAGCAGAGGACGCAAACCGTTCACTCCAGCAATCACGCTAGAACCGTTATTAATAAAAGTTGCCGTCATGGGGTTCATTCCCACTGTCCCAGCGATCGCCATTCCGTAGAGGTTGGGTAAAGCAACAATGCCCGTATTTTGACGGATAATTTTCTGAGCGTGACGGGCAATAGCGATCGCTTCTACTAAACCTCGCAGGTCATTTTTCATCAACACCACATCTGCGGTTTCTCTAGCAACTTCAGAACCATCCCTAAACGATACGGATACGTCTGCATAAGCGAGACCTGCAGAGTCGTTAAGACCGTCCCCGACAAAAGCAACTGTTTTGCCTCGAGCGTGCAATTTCTTAATAACTTCGGCTTTTTGTTCGGGAAAAGCTTCGGCACAAACGTGACGGGGTGGAATGTTTAGTTCCTTAGCTACGAGATTGGCTCGTTGCTGATTATCTCCAGTAAGGAGGTAAATTTCGGTACCGAATTGTTCTTGTAGGGTTTGGATAACTTCTTTACTTTCCGAGCGCAGTGGGTCTGCATACTGAATTGCTCCTAGAGCTTCCCCATTGCTAGCAACGTAAATAGTAGGATACCCTACTGTCTTTAAGTCCAGATAGCGATCGTAGAGCCGCTCGAGATCGATCTCTTCTTTAACCAAGTATCTTTCGCTCCCTACCAAAACCGTCTGTCCGTCAATTTCGGCACGGATGCCAAAACCAACTTGATATTGCCACTTACCCCGTGGCAAAATAGTGGCCCCTTGAGATTGAGCATAGCGCATAATTGCTTCGGCGACGGGATGAGTAATTCTTTGTTCGGCAGCAGCAGCTAATTCTAGAACTTTGCTAGGTTCGATCGAGCTAGCAGCAGTTTTAATGCCGACGATCGTAACTTCCCCTTGAGTTAAAGTTCCTGTTTTATCGCAGACAATGGCATCCACTTGAGCTAATTTTTCTAAAGCTCGTCCGCAGCGAATTAAGATGCCACTTCGCGCTGCAGCAATTAAGGCTGCCATTATTGTAGTTGGTACAGAAACTCTAATACCAGTAGCGAAGTCGATGGTTAGCACCGAAGCAGTTCGAGCTACGTTACCAGTTAGACTAAAGATAGCACCGCTTAGTAATAAAGTAGGCAAGACAGCTCGATCGGCAATCTTCGCCGCGTAGTTCTCCATGCGGGTATCGTGGACTGGAGCTTCTTCAATTAATTGAATAGTACGCCCCGCTCTAGTGTCTGCACCAACTCGTTCGGCTAAAATGTAAATCTGTCCTTCTCTTACTAAGGTAGAAGCATAGACCTCTTGCCCTTTAGTGCGTACCACGGGCATCGATTCCCCTGTCAGTTTATGCTCGTCAATCAGTGCTTTTCCTTTAAGGATGGAACCATCTACGGGAATCTGTTCGCCAGGATAGACAATTACGGTATCTTCTGGCATCACTTGTTCGATAGGAATTTGTTGCTTGCAACCGTCCCTTTCTACCCAAACGAACTGAGACAAAGAACTGAGCAAATCCAAAGTCTGACGGTGAGAAGAACGGGCCGTATGGTCTCTAATTGCTTCTCCTAGTTCGATTAGCACCACCATACTGCAAGAAGTAAGGAAGTGACTTTGAGCAGTGACGATCGAAATAGCACTGAGATCGAGAAAGTCAGTATTTAGTTTGCGTTCCTTGGTAATGCTTTCCCAGGCTCGTTGTGCGATGGGTAAAGTAGCAAGAGCAATAGTTCCTTTAATAATTACTGACGGAATAGTTATCCCAAAAGGCCCGCCTAGCAAAGAAAGAGCGGTGGCCATAACAGGTAGTTTCATCGCCGACCAGTAACTAGCTTCAGCCTCTTGTTCTTGCCGCTTCAATGCTCTCCCCGCAGCGATACAGGCATCCCGATCGCTAGCTAGTTGAATGAGAAGCTTTAGACCAGAGCGTAACTCCGCCTCACTATAACCCTTAGATTTGTAGCAAATGGTAACAGAAGCAGCATCAGGTTTGACGCAAACACTTAAGACCCGATCGTCTAAGGAAGCTAGAGCTTGCAGCGATCGAGTATATTCTAAATCGTGGATAACCCTAGGAATTCGAACTCTTACCCGTCCTGGAGTTGCGTGAACGATCTTATAGGCGACCTCAGAACGAGTAGTAGCTGAGTTGTTATTGTTAGCAACTGAGGTCAATTGGTTTTGTAATTTGATCTGGTTTTGCAAGACCCTAGCAGAGTCTACTTCCAGTTTTTCCATAGCACCCCCTTTGTCTTTATTAACGACACAATCGATGTTATTTAATTGGGCAGTGTTTTTTGAGAAGCTTTCCCCTGATTGATTTCTGGCTGCTTCAAGTTCAGTTGCTTGCTCGCCAGACGAGTTATCCTCGTGACGATTAAGTAAGTAACGATCGCGCTCCAGCCGTACATTCTCAGCCACCTCACCGTTAGGAGTCCAATTATCGGTGGGATAAAGGCTTTGAGTCGAATGCAGGCTTGCGAAGAGGCATTTGACCAGGAAATTGCTGTTTTTGCAGCTGTTTTTGCGTCCGAAGACAATCCTGGTATGTCAGAAATACCCCATCGATCGAGGAGTTGGCATAACTGTACTTGTGACAGTTTATTAGACTCGAAGAGGATTAACAAACTGCCTGTTTTCTCATTGGTGCGTACTTCCCTGATTCCTTCTTGCTGTTGCAATTGTTGCCCTATGGCGTCTAAATTGTTTTTCAGACTATTGTCTGTAATTCTGAGCCTTATACGACCAGCAACAGCGTGCAGCAGATTTACCCCGTTAGAAAGACGAGGTTGTAATTCTTCAACCATTTTTTTAACTTAAATATAAGCTTAGGTTAAGAATAGGTTAACAGAGCCATTAATATTATACGATCGCTTTTCAATTAATTCCTCAAAAATATGAATTTAAAGAAAACTAGAAAATTAAGCTAATTTGATTAGTAAAAGCTATTTTTGTTAGTTAATTCCAATTTGCTAGACTCGATTTTTATTTTGTTGCTAGCTTTTTTTTAAAAAAATTTACTGAAGTTTACCTTAAGGAGTTACAATTTCGTACTTACTTTGCTCTGTATATGTTTCATCCCTCTCCAATGTCAAATACTCCGTGGCTTGTTTAGGCAAGTGCTTTAGCTCCATTATCGCTTATCTTCATCCTCTTCATCTTCATAATCTTCATCTTCATCTTCATCTTCATAATCCTCATCTTCATCTTCTTCATCTTCATAATCTTCATAATCTTCATCTTCATCTTCATAATCCTCATCTTCATCCTCTTCATCTTCATCTTTGTCTTTATTCTCTTCCTCAAAGGAATAATCTTCATCTATTGCATATTCCTGACAAAGTGTATCTAGTTCTTCAAGGAATTCTTCAGAATCATCAATTGTTATATCAAAGTTTAAGATAGTAACTATGAAATCGTCTTCATTCTCTTCTTCTTGATAGTCGAAATAATAGTCTTCTTCACATTCAACATACTCTTGACAAAGAGCATCTAGGTCCTCAATAAAGTTATTTGGATTGTTAGTATAAATGTAAAAATCGTAAAGAAATAATTCTTCTTCACCAGCGAAGAAAGATTCATCGTCTTCCCAAATCTCAGCACTGAAGTCTAGATCGCTGAGAGATTTGATAATCCACGAATCATCTCCGTTATAGTCTGGATGTATTACATAATCATAGGGGATGTAACAATATCCTTTATCTCCCCACAGGGAACCCCACGAATTACGCACGATAAACATGCGGTCTTTATCCGAATATCCAACACAGAGCATGGCGTGCCATCCGTGAGTTTCGCGAACATTATCGCTCTTTTTGGGCATAGGTACGCGCCCGCGATTTTTTGTGCTTTCGTCAAAGGAATTGAATGTATTGAGGGCAAAAGCGATCGGATAACCTTCAGCTAAAGTATGCCGCCATAGGTTCAGTTCAGTTTCAATAAACTCGCACTCAGTAATTGTAAAATTAGCAGCGTGTTCGTAGGCACTAGCGTCGGGTTCGGAACATAATAAATCTTCATTATTGGGCCAGATTTCTTCAGAACAAGCACCATATTCTATGAGGCTCTTAATTGCACAAAACATTTGAGTGCCGCTGTCTTCTTGTTCGCTATCGTGCTGCATTCGAGCGTTGTAGTAGACAAACAAGCGACTGACATCTTCTGAGTAACCAAGACTGCGTTTTGCTAAATATTCATATGCACCCACAAATGCGTTTGCAACACAGCTATTTCCTACTTGTTCTTCAACTTCGGTCATGTATTTACGCAAATCGACTTTGGGGGGGAGCTGTCCATCTTGAAACCGTTCGGCGCTGTGATACTTAGTATTTTCGGGTCGCTGACCTGCTTGATAACCACCAATACGATATTTGCGATTTTGGGCTAACATTATATCCTCTCTCTGTGAAAACTAAATATAAATAATTTTCTCTTGAACTTAAACTACCCAAATTAGGTGCAAAAAATCGTACTATTCACTCGCATTTTGCACCTGAGGCTGTTTAAAGTGCAAAGTGTAAGCTCACCTCCGCGCTTCAGCCGGAGGTGAATGCTGGTGATTTTAGTTTTTACTCTTAAACTCAGTAGATGGAAAAGTTTTTTCTAACTTGAATTTAGGCAACTTTGCAAAACGGCGATCGCCTTTTCTTTTTCTGGCATCCTCGATCGCGATCTCAGCAGTCTATTGATTTGCCGACAATAATTCTAAATTTGGGGAAGATTGAGGCAACTCCGATGGTAGTAGAGCATTTTTAAAAACTTCTTCAACGCGATCGCAGAAGATAAAATCCATCTGGTTGCGTATGTCTTCTGGCACGTCAACTAAGTCTTTCTCATTTTGTCGAGGTAACAAAACTCGATCGACCCCTGCTCGACAAGCAGCCAAGACCTTTTCGCGCACGCCGCCAATGGGAAGGACTTCGCCGCTCAGGTTAATTTCTCCGGTCATAGCAGTATCAGTCCTTACGGGTTGTTGGCTCAACAAAGAAGCGATCGCTGTTATTATTGTGACTCCTGCAGAGGGGCCATCTTTGGGAATTGCACCTGCGGGGACGTGTACGTGTAAGCCATTATCTTTAAAATAACCCAAATCAATTTTCAATTCCCCAGCGCGAGACCAAACGTAAGAACGAGCAATTGCTGCTGATTCTTGCATGACTTCGCCCAATTGACCAGTAAGAGTCAAGTCTTTACCTTTAGGTAACAAAACAGCTTCGACAAACAGCACCTCTCCCCCTTGAAGGGTCCAAGCCATACCAGTAGCGACGCCAACTCGCTCGCTTTTGCGCCTTTCTTCGCGAAGATAGAGCCTCGGCCCTAGCATATCTTCTAATTGTTCGGGATGAATAATTTTGGGTTCGGTTTCGCCGCTAGCATAATCGACAGCAACTTTACGGCACAAGGAACCTAGTTGTTGTTCTAGTTTGCGTACCCCTGCTTCTTTTGTATAGAATTCAATAATTTCTCGCAATGTTTCTGCTGACAGTTCCATCCCATCTGGTGGCAGTCCTGCTTTTTCTAGTTGACGGGGTAAGAGGTATTGTTTTGCGATCGCCAATTTTTCAGCTTCCGAATAACCCGATAGCTCAATAATTTCTAGACGATCCAGCAGTGTCGGCGGCACTCTATTGAGGTCATTTGCCGTGCCAATGAACATTATTTGAGACAGGTCGAAATTCACATCCAGGTAAAGATCGCGGAAGCTGTGGTTTTGCTGCGGGTCGAGGATTTCTAGTAATGCCGAAGCTGGATCGCCGCGATAGTCCATTCCCACCTTATCTAGTTCGTCAAGCATAATCACTGGGTTTTTGACCCCAGCGCGGTGAAGTGCTTGTACGATTCGTCCTGGCATGGCACCAATGTAGGTGCGGCGATGTCCTCTTAACTCAGATTCATCTCGCAGTCCGCCGAGGCTGATGCGCTCGAAGGGACGACCCAAAGCGCGGGCAATCGAATGCCCCAAACTAGTTTTACCGGTTCCTGGGGGACCAGCAAAACACATTACCGTACCTACACTGTAAGTACCAGGAGGTTTCTCCTCTGCTTGCTCCTGTGCCTTCTGGGCTGCCATTTGTTTGAGTTTAAAGGTTGCCAAGTGTTCGACAATGCGGTCTTTAATTTTAGTCAGACCGTAGTGATCTGCATCGAGTATTTCTCGTGCCAGCTGTAAGTCGAGGTTATCCTGTACTGTTTTGTTCCAAGGCATCTCTAACAGCCAGTCGAGGTAGGTGCGAATAACCCCTCCTTCTGGGGAGATGCTGCCAATGCGATCTAGACGAACTAATTCTCGTTTTGCTTGTTTTTCAGCATCTAATGGTAATTCAGCGGCAGCTAAGCGCGCTTTTAACTCGTCAATTTCCTTGCCTTCTGGTTGTGTTTCTCCTAATTGCTCTTGAATTTTTTTGAGTTGTTCGCGCAACATGAATTCTCGCTGCTTTTGGTCAATTTCCTTTTTCGTTTCTCCAAGAATTTCGCGGCGCAAGCGCTGCACTTCTACTTCTCGTTGTAAATCTGCCAAAATTTGACGCAGTAAGGCTTCTAAGTCATCTTGCTCTAACAATTCCTGCATTTGAGAAACTTCTTGCTGTAGCAAGATAGAAGTCTGATAAGCTAACTGTGCCGGAGAGTCGCTACTTAACAATACTCTTAGAACTTCTTCTGGAAAGTTAGGATTTAGAGAAGCAACGTCTTGCCAAAGAGATTGAATGCTGCTGGTAAGGGCTTTTAAAGTTTTTGCCGAAGATCCATTAGCGATCGCTCCTTCTGTAGTTAGAGCAGGAAGTTTTTCAAATTCCACCGCGTAAGTGGGATCGGTCTGTAGTAATTTGGTAATTCTAACTCGTTCTTTACCTTCGACAATGAGCTGAATCGGCCCAATGGGCAGTCTCATTGAGTTTTTTACCACTGCCAGGGTAGCAATAGGATATATTTCTTCTAGGTTTTCTATTTGAGAGTTCTCGTCTTTTTCTAGTCTGTTAGCAAATTCTGGACGAATAGCAGTAATAACTAGCTCTTTTTGTTCGCTCGTCATCGTTGACTCAGCTACCGCTACAGAACGACGACGACCTGCTACTACAGGTAATGTAACTCCTGGAAATAAGACCAGATTGCGTAATGGAAACAATAATCTGGTAAGAGGGGAATGAGATTTTTTATGGAATAGATCGGTGATATTCATATAACCTCCACTTCGCTTTAGTTTTATGCAGCGAACACAACCAGGAGCGTTATCAGCTTATTTTTTTTCTTTACACGTTAATCTTATAGTATATTCAGTTTTTAATGTATTCGCTAAACCCTACCTGCTGACCGAATTTGTGGCAATATTTTATATGAAATCCGGTTATATACTTAATGAAAAGGTGAGATTGCATGGGAGCAGGGAGCAGGGAGCAGGGAGCAGGGAGCAGGGAGCAGGGAGCAGGGAGAATTTACTTGAACGGGGACGACCGCGCTAAAGCGCTCTCTGTATAAGTTTCATCGCCCTCAAACCTTTCTGGTAATATGGCAGCTTGTTGGGAGCAGTTCTCATTAATTTTTCAACTAATTCCCAGCACATATCCATACCCAAGCACCAAGTTGAACCATATAATCCAGTCCAAAAATAGCTATGTCTATGATATTTTTCTTTTTGATCTTTAAGTCTGTTAATATATTCTTGGCGACCAGTTTTTCGGATTTTTAATCCTTTCAAACAGCTAGCCGTATACGCGATCGCTATCAGTAAAATTAAATTAGTAAGGCGGTGTTCATTAGCTTTAGTTCCTTCTAAATTATAACCACCACTCTTACAATCCCTGAACATAGCTTCAATCCCCATGCGTTGGGAATAAATTTTGATCACTTCATCTTTATTTCCTAGATTAGTTATTAAGTACCAAGGTTCAGGTAATTGTTTCTTTTTCTTCTTTTTTTTCCAATAAATAACTACATTAAATCTGTCTTTTGTGTTCTCTTCTGTTACAAGCGATCCCTACGGGATCCGCGTAGCGGCGCGCGGATGTATAATTCGGTCACCTGGTTTAATTTTTAGACTATTTAACGATTGGTATTTTTGATATTTTGGCCTGATTTTTGTATCTTTATTTTATCTGAGAATGTAATAAATTTCCTTCTTATTCAACCAGACAGCTAAAGCAGTGCTTCTGAATTCTCTATCTCCTATCACCAATATCTTGTACTTTTTCAGTAAACGTAGTACTGGTCTAAGCACTGCAGTTTGTTCGTAGAAATTAGTACTCCCTTGCTTATTCAATAATAACTAATAAATAGGTAAAGCTCTATTCTTCCAGGCTATACTAACCATTAGTATATTATTTTTTCCCACTGGGTTCTATCGATTAGAAGTTTCGCATTGACAGAATTCTGAAAATGTGCGTTAGCAGGCGTGCCGCTACGCGGATCCCGTAGGGATCGCTAATTCTCACTACTCGCTCGGGTTGTTTCGTAGAATAATTTAAAGGAGCGAGCGGGGGAAAATAGCCATAAGAGTAAGAAATAAGCCATCTCCGGCTAAATGTGACTTAAATATCTACACAGGATTTTTGAGGGATATTATTTATATTAAGGGAAGTCCTTTACGATAACTTATCTGCTTCGTTTTTAACTTAACTGCAAATTGAGGACTTCCCTTAATATAAATAT
>JASJDA010000265.1 GCA_030065755.1 Prochloraceae cyanobacterium
AACCTAATGCAAGCAGATCTCACCAATGCAGATCTGAGAGGCGCGCAGTTGCAAGGGGCTAATTTAATGGGGGCAAAATTAACTAGAGCATCCTTAGTAGGAGCATTTTTAAATGGAGCAAATCTCAGCAGAGTTAACTTAGCTGGAGTAGATTTAAGAGGCGCGCAGTTGCAAGGAGCTAATCTAAATAGTGCCTACCTAAAAGGTGCTAATTTAGCCGAGGCAAATTTGGTTGGAGCCTGTTTGAGTCAAGCTAATCTAGAAGAGGTAGATTTACGCGGTGCTAATCTAGCAGGGGCAAATTTGACAAGCGCTAATCTTCTTTGTGCTGAGTTAGAAGGAACGAACTTAGATGGGGCTAATCTAGATCGAGCTTGTTTATTAGGTACTGGCGGTATAGAAATTTCTTGACAGCAGGTTTGAGGCAATTTCTACCAACTAACAACAAAGATAAGTTGAAAGCAAAAAATATCTATGGCAGGACATAGTAAATGGGCTAATATTAAACGCCAAAAAGCAAGAGTAGACGCCAAAAAAGGTAAAACCTTTACCCAGTTATCTCGCGCTATTATCGTAGCAGCCCGCAACGGCGTACCAGATCCCGATGGAAATTTTCAGTTAAGAACAGCGATCGAAAAAGCCAAAGCAGCCGGAATTCCTAACGAAAATATAGAAAGAGCGATCGCTAAAGGAGCAGGGACTTACGGAAGTGGCGAGGCTAAGTTAGAAGAAATTCGTTATGAAGGATATGGTCCTGGTGGAATAGCAATATTAATTGAAGCACTTACAGACAACCGCAATCGTACTGCTGCCGATTTAAGGGCAGCATTTAGTAAAAATGGAGGAAATTTGGGCGAAACTGGCTGTGTAAGCTGGATGTTCGCTCAAAAAGGGATTGTTATTTTAGAAGGGGAATTTCAAGAAGACTTTCTCTTAGAAGCTTCGATTAATGGCGGTGCAGAAAATTACGAACTGATTAGTGTTGAAGATATTAGAAGTGCTGAAGTCTTAACCGAGGTAAGTAATTTAGAAAATTTGAATCGAACTTTATCCCAACTCGGTTTGCCAGTGAAAGAGGCAGAATTACGCTGGATACCCGAAAATACTGTAGAAGTGAGCGATTTTCAGCAAGCTCGATCGCTACTCAAGTTAATCGAGGCTTTAGAATCTCTCGATGACGTACAAAACGTTACTGCTAACTTTGAAATCACAGATGAGTCGATCGATGCCAGTGTTAGTGCTTGACTTCCTGCTAATTTCGCGGCACTAATTAGCAACTCCCGTACTTACCGATCGGCAGCTTAAAAATATATCATTAAAATACAGCCCCGATTCTTCTAGACGCAGGAAAAAAGCTTTGGTTCCTCTGCATGACGACAATCCAACTAAAATTACACCTTATGTTACCTGGGTGTTAATTGTCATTAACGTCTCGATCTTTTTGCACCAAAATACCCTCGATTCTCAAGAGCTAACTGACTTTTTCCAGCTTTACGCTCTCGTACCTCAAGAATTAACAACCACCTTGAATGGTGGTGTCGTCTATCCTTTGCAACCAGTACCGGAGTGGCTAACTCTATTTACTTCACAATTTTTGCACGGTAGTTGGCTGCACCTGGGGGGTAATATGCTGTTTTTGTGGATATTCGGCAATAATATCGAAGAAGAGCTCGGTCGCTTCAAATACATAATTTTTTATTTAGCTTGCGGGGTTTTGGCTGCTCTGAGTCAATGGTTTTTCTCTATGAATTCAGATATTCCCTCTTTAGGTGCTAGTGGGGCGATCGCTGGAGTAATGGGAGCTTATATTATCCGCTTTCCTCAAGCTCGAATTTTGACTTTGATTCCTATTGGCATATTTATAACCACATTTAGAATTCCAGCAGTTTTCTTTCTCGGCTTTTGGTTCCTACAACAAGCTATTTACAGCATTGCTAGCTTGGACGTTCCTCCAGGTATGGACAGCGGCGGCATTGCCTATTGGGCTCACGCTGGAGGCTTTGTTTTTGGGATGATTCTCGGTCCATTATTGGGATTGTTTTCCTCTCAGAGAAAAAATTGAGCGGGAATCAGACTTGCGTTTTAGAACTGTATTGAGGTTGTGCTGATTGTTTGGTTTTTTTAATACCTTCGTTGGGACTTTGTCTGCTCGCCTCAGAACTAGGAGCCAAACTTTCAACATCGTTAATCACTGCTCCGTAAACGGGCAATTCTGCCTCCAAAAATTCTTCGAGGGCTTCACTGAGCATACTTCCTCTGGTTACACCTGGTCTAGTGACTAACACTATTCCATCTGTAAGAGGTTCTAATAGTAGAGCGTCGTTAGAACGAGAAAGAGATGGAGTATCAATAATTACAGTATCAAAGCGTCCGCGAGCGTCGTCAATTAACATTCGCAGTTCCCCAGATTCAATGATAGCGGCTGCTCTGAGTTGGGGACCAGGACTGGGTACTATATATAAATTTTCTACTTCTGGCGCTAAGCAAACCGCTCCACTTCTTTCGCTATAGTAGCGCAGGGGTTCTGCATTAGCTTTAGGATCGGGATTGACCTGTAGATATTCTGCTTGGGAAGATTGACGCAAATCTGCTTCTACTAATAGAGTCCGTTTGCCAGCATTAGCTGCAGCGATCGCTAAATTATAAGCAGTGACGCTTTTT
Organism: Prochloraceae cyanobacterium; assembly: GCA_030065755.1. Lineage (GTDB taxonomy): Bacteria > Cyanobacteriota > Cyanobacteriia > Cyanobacteriales > JASJDA01 > JASJDA01. The sequence continues at coordinate 2,662 of JASJDA010000265.1, forward strand.
CCTTCTCCGTGACTGATACTAGTAATTAAAATTACCTTTGAAGAGTCTGCAGCTATGCGGCGAATGTTACTGCGAACTCTTTCGTAATACTGTAAGTAGGCAAGATCGCTATTAGTAACGATCGGTATCTGTTCTCCTCTACGATCGTTAATAGCAACAGAAGGTAATTGTCCTAATACGAATACATCTTTTTGCCCCAGTGCTTCTCGCAATTCTTGAGCAGTGTGGAGCCGATCGTCTATTGATGCTAGTAAGAAGATTATGCCCCCAGCGACTAATATTCCCAAACCCGCACCACCTGCAATTATCAGTAAGGGGCTGGTTTGAGCCAAAGGTGTGGGCGGTATTTCTTGAATTGTTGCGTTCTCTAAAATTGCCACACTTCCTCTAGTCTCTTCTAAAGCAGACCTAGCATCCACTAACTGTTGTAATATGGTTTGGTACAGAGTTTGTTGCAGCGCCAATTCCTGAGCTAGACGAGTTTGCCTGATTTGCCGGCCAGGAAATTGCTCGTATTGCCTTCTTAATTGTTGCTCTGTATTGATAATAAATTTTAATTGATTTTCTAGACCTTCTCTTTGAGTATTCAAAGCTACCAATTGATTTGCCAATTCCTGCCTAGCTGGATCTAGGTTAATATATTGGCGTATTTCGCCAGGATTCAACTGGGATAACACTCCGTCAGTGCCAATTATTTCTCTCGATCTCTCTACCAAGAGCAAGTTATAGGTTTGCTGGTTCTTGAGCAACTCTCTCATTGCCGGATGTTCGGGGCGCAACTGTTGTCTTTGCTTGATCTGTTGCTCGTTTTGCGCTATTTGCGCCCGAAGATTACCTACGATCGGATCTGCACTCAGAGCAGCGTAGGTATAAGCTTCCTGAGGTGTTAAACCTAATGTCTGGCTCAGACTCTTTATTTGACCTTCTATTTGCTCTAAGGTATTTCTGAGTTGTCTTTGCTGTACTTTGCTAGAACTTATGCCAGCAAACAGACTGCCATCTTGAACTTCTAATAGAGTTGACCCTTCTCCAGTGATGTAATCGTAAAAGCCTTTTTCTGCATCTTCTAGATCTTTACTGGCATCCCCCAAGCGCGATGTTAAATCTGTAATTCTGGCTTCTAGGCTAGCGCTATTGATTTGCCGGCTGCGCGCTACCATTTCTTGCATCAAAACTTGTACTAATAGTTGAGCTTGTTCGATATTATTTCGGGCATTTTTCCTTTCTATATTAATTACTTGTGGCTCGTTCTCTTGGGGAAAATCAACTATCAATACTTCATTTTCTAGTAGAGCTTTGAGTTCTTCTATACTCAAACCAGTTCTAGCACCTACATCAGCCAATAATTGCGGATTTAGCAGCAAAGTAGTTTCGTTAATAATTGCTCTGCCCTGTTGTTGTAGCTGTTGTCCGGTAGAAGTAAAAGTAGGAGGCTGAGGGGTAAAAATCAGTTTTCCAATTGCTTGATACTGGGACATTTGAGGGTCTCTAGGCTGAAGCGCAAAAAAAGTTGCCCCCGTCAAGCACAAACAAAACCCTAATAACCCAAGCCATTTATTTTCATCTAAAGAAATAAGAAAACGTTTAATAATAGGTAGAGTCATAATTTTTAAATCCGATCTGAAGATGTCATTATTCTAGCCCTTGTAACATGGCAGTTGTAGCAACTTTACGAGACTTTTTAGAAGGGTTTAATGGTAATGGTATTTTAGTTGGTGACTCTAATGGTGTTGTTCCTTCCACTACTGTCGTTTCTGTTTCTTTCTAAATTAAAAATATCTTCTATTGCCGCGCGAAAGTCAGCAATACTCTGTATCTGCTCTGCGATGACAGCTATGCCATTAAAAATCTTACCAATTAGGGTTCGACTCACTATTACAACATCATCATTTTGCAGGGGAATATTTTGAGAAAAGTCCCCTCTCAATGCCGTGTTGGCGTTTAATATTTGACTGACTACTTTTCCTCGTTCTCGATCGAATCGCAACAAAGCTACTCGCCTGCTATCTATTGTGATAAAGTTACCTGCCGGAATCAGAGCTATCACGTCGAAAAAGGTGCTGCCGTTAGGTAAAGTTATATTGCGCAATGCCTCTCTCTCTTCCGTAGGCGCTACCACTCTAACGGTTATAGTTTGCTGAGCGAGAGTAGAGCGAGAGACTAATACGCGATCGTAACCCTCTTCTCCTACTTCTAATTTAGATAAGATTACTACATCTCCTCCCTGTAAAACTAACTTGGGCAAACTTTCCCCATTTTGTAAGGGCGTATATAAGTCTAGTTTTTGTTCTATGACGCTGCCGTCAATTAAAGAGCGGCGTACTATAACTTCTCGCAGATCTGCTCTGTCTGTGGTACCGCCTGCTAAAGTTAAGAGATTAGTTATTTCGCCTCCTGGTGGGAGAGTATAAAAACCTGGTTTTACTATTTCTCCTAGTATTGTTATTGCGATTGGACGAGCGCCTACTAATACGGCATTTACTGGAGGCACAACTGTCAAAAAACGACGATTCAGCTCTAATGCAATTTTAGTTTCTACTTCTTCAAGAGTCAGCCCCAATACAAGCACTCTGCCCAAAATAGGTACGACAATCTCCCCTTCTGGGTTAATTGAACCAGTAAAATTAAACTCTGGAAAACCTTGAACGTTTAGAATAATTGCATCCCCAATACTGAGATGGTATTGGTTGAACTGACCAGATCTTTGATAATTATAAAGAGGAGGAGAAAAGGTTCTCGGTTGGGGCTGAAATCCTCCAAAAGTTCTAGCAGGTCTTATTGGCTCTGGAAATGAAGGTGTCTGGGATTGAGAAAATGAAGATTCGCTTTGGGCAAAGCTACTCTCAGCTAATATAAAAGCATTAACTATCGACAAACAAATAAAAGCACAAGTAGTTTTCGGTTGCAGCATAGCCTTTGAAAAACCTGTCATCTAACTTAATGTACCAGCAATTCAATTAACAGATATTGAAAATTGCTTATTTAGTCTTACAGCCTAAAATAGACTCATATTATTCTCTAGCAGAAGGAGAATCCTCAAACACTTCATTTATTAAAATTTTTTGAACTATTTTTCCTAAGGATTGAGCTTCTTGTGATGCTGCTTCTACCTCTCCTAAAGGCTCGATAGGAATATTAAGGGAAACAGCAATCCAAGGGATGCGACGGCGATGGAATTGAGCGAATAAATCTGCCCAAAACCAATTGCTAGGGGAAAAATCACCGCCGTTGGGAAAAGCATACCACTGAACGACAGCAAAAGTCTCATAGTCATTCCAGGCGCGAAAGAAACGAGCAACAACTTCTACCTCTGAAACGTCCCCTTCTCCTTCAACAGTAAATTTTAACTGGCGAATTGAATCAGTTTTCCATCGCAAAGACCCCTCAATATCCATCCATTCCACTTCGGGTTTTCCTTTCTGTTCTTGTTGTGGGAGTAAAAGTAAAGTAATAGGTTTTTCTCGATCGTCTCGCGTAATTTTTTGATACAACCATCTATGACCGCCAATTCTAACTTGTTTTCGCTCTACAGTTTGCCAACTAGAAAACTCTAAGCCTATTTGACGCAGTTTTCTCATGCGATTGAGGCTAGTTATTTGAGGCATTTGCGTCCAGGGCCAATTTCCACTCAAATATCTCGGTAAAGCACCTATAACAATTAACAAAACTAAAAATAAGACAATGGTTGCGGGATAAATTGGCAGTCGATTTTTACTGTTTTTAGTTTTTGGCTCTTGACTATTATCTAAAGCTCCCTCTCCCAACTCAGGTGTGCTTGTAGAATTATCGGAGTTAGATTCAGAATTACTCATTCGATCGTACCTGGAACTGGGTTGTCTAATTCAGAGTAAAACTTTTCTATGACGCTGAGTACTGGTATGAGACAGATTAAGGTTGCCGCAGAATAAATGTCCCCTCCCCAGCCGTCATGCAACCACACAAACATTTGTTCTCGTCCCGTCCCGTGAAAAAAGGTTAGGACTGTGTTGCGAATTATATTCCCGAAGACGGAGATACTAGCTGCAGCTGCGAATAAAGCGATAGTTTTACGACGAGATTGTAAATTTCCCGTCCAGTGCAATAACATCAAAGCCACGTAAAAAGTGGTAAATAACATCTTCAGCCCAGCACAATAGGGTGCTACTTCCGTTATTCTTTCGCCCACAAACAAATAAATTTGCTCGACTCTAACATCTAAGCCAAATTGTATCAGGATCAATCCCGCACATGAGGCAATAAATTGCTGCAGAGGTAAGGTATAGGGCGTAATTAGATAAGGTATTGAATTAGGGGTTGCCAGAAAAACTAACAGCAAAGGTAAGCCTTGTAATTTGCCGCCGGCCATTCCTTTCCAACTAAGGCAAATTCCAGCTAAAACTATGGGAAAGGATAAGTTGACCGATTCAGTGACTCCACTGAGAAAAAAAACTGCCCCTAACCCCAATAAAAAAAGACCTGCGGGATGGGCTTTATCTGGCAAGCGCTGCCATTGTTGGCGCTGAGTCCAGGTAACATAGGCAGCATAGGGCAAACCAATTAGTCCGTGACTGAAATATTCGTGTTCGATACCTATGTTTTTGTTAAGCCAGCCATCACACCAATGAATTATTAGGGGAGCATAGAGAATAAATACGAGGGTGACGATCGCTACATTCAATAGGTTGGCATTGAAGGCTGAGGGCGATCTAGATTCTATTTGCACGAGTGAAAATCCTAATTAATGCAGGACAGAGGAATTAATAATTGCTTGCAGGCGATCGCAGACAAAATCTATTTGACTATTGGTTAAACCTGGATACACGGGCAATGAGATTATGCGATCGCAGGAAGCTTCGGTATTAGGAAAGTCTCCTTTTTTATAGTTTAAATATTCATAAGCGGGTTGGAGGTGACAAGGTACTGGATAATGTATCCCCGTTTGAATACCGGAGAGTGCTAATTTTTCTCTAATTTCATCTCTATTAATACCGGTGCCAACTTCGATAACGTAGATGTGGTAAATATGACCCGCACCGCTTTGATTTTCTATTGGGTTTATTCCTTGAGGTTTTAATCTCTCTAAGAGGCGATCGTATTGCTGTGCTGCTTGATTGCGCGATCGGTTCCACTCGGATAAATAGGATAGTTTGACGTTGAGGACGGCAGCTTGTACGGTATCGAGACGGCTGTTTTTCCCTAGTTCGGTATGGAAGTATTTACGCTTAGCACCGTAATTGCGCAGAATTCGGGCTTTGTTTGCTATTTCTTCGTTGTTGGTAACTAGCATTCCTCCGTCCCCAAAAGCGCCGAGGTTTTTACTGGGATAAAAGCTAAATCCTGCAGCAATTCCCAGACTCCCCGCACGGGATCCTTCTCGATAGGCTAAATGTGCTTGGGCTGCATCTTCGAGTATTAGTAGGTTGTGAGTGCTGGCAAAATCTAATAATTGCCTGGGAGAAACCATTTGCCCGTAAAGATGTACGGGTATTATGGCTTTAGTTTGGGGGGTAACTACTTTGGCTGCTGCTTCTAGATCGATAAGAGCAGTATGGCGATCGCAATCGACTAGTACGGGAGTCGCCCCTGTTTGTATAATTCCGATTATAGTAGCGATAAAGGTATTAGCAGGCACGATGACTTCGTCTCTAACGCCAATACCGCAAGCTCGTAAGCCTATGGCGATCGCGTCCGTTCCCGAACCTACCCCAACCCCATATTTCACTTCACAAGCGCTGGCAAAAGAGTCCTCAAACTCTGCTAAGGTTTCTCCTAAAACAAAATCTCCTCGTTCTATTACTTTTGCGATCGCCTCTTCTATTTCACTTTGAATCTCTTGGTGTTGTAAATTAAGGTCAACAAAAGGAACTTTTACTAAAGTGGAGGTCATAATTAAGAAATGTTGAAGGTAATAATACTAAATTAATGTTTTTTCCTGACTATAATTTAAATTTCCCTTGAAAACACTTAAAGATATCAATTCAATGCATTTATGTGATATTATTTATTTGGTGGAAAAGGTGCGTGCCTAAAAACCCCATTTCAAGAGAGCGAGAAAAGCCGAGAGTTACAAGCAACTGACCTATCGCTAAAAATTCCCGTTAATATTTGTTAGATTAGATAGATTTTATTCCACTTTGGATTCGACTTTTGAACGAAATGTTTCGCGCAGTCCCCACCTATAATCTTCGATTTAGGTGGGGTTAGCGAAACCAGAAAAAAAACGCGAAGCATCCTTATTCGGGTTGTTCTTGGTTTTGTACGTACTCTATGAGCTTTT
>JASJDA010000266.1 GCA_030065755.1 Prochloraceae cyanobacterium
GCTTGTCGAGTGATTGATGATTTTCTATTAAAGAATCCGCAAATGGATGAAAAGAGTTATGTTCTGCTGTTTACTAATAAAGAACGTGGGTGTACTGAACAAGAGATTGAAATGTTAAAAAAAGAAATACCCTCACTATATCAAGGTAAGCGTTTTACTATATGGGTATTGCCTAAAGAATACGCTAATTTACCAGCAAAAGAAGCGTTAAATTATTTTGTTAAGATTGGTGTGGGAATCTCAGAAGTATAATCAGAAAAACTTAAGAAACTCAACAACATTTTAAATCGAATATTGTTGAGTTTTTAACTAGGAAATTATCAAGCCTCTTACTCATACTTTCTTTTCCAAGTAGCCCGACCAACCTTGATCAAACTTCAGGGGTTGGTAAGGTATCATTAACCTATGCAGCGTGATACACTAACCATATTCCTACTCTTCTTTTACGAAAGTAAAAGCGCACTTATATGTCGCAGGCGACATTAAGTGCTTTAAAAATGCTATATTTAACTCTAGTATCTCCCCAACTTTATGGCAATTTATCACCTTAGTGTCCAAATCATTTCTCGCTCCTCTGGGCGTTCTGCTACCGCAGCAGCAGCCTATCGTGCTGCTGAGAAGATTAAGGATAATCGTCTAGGTGAAACCCATGACTATCGAAAGAAAAAAGGAGTAGATTTTAAATTAATTCTCGCCCCAAATTACGCTCCCGCTTGGGTCTTTAATCGAGAGAAATTATGGAATGAAGTAGAACGAGTAGAACGTCGAAAAGACTCTCAATTAGCCAGAGAAATTAATGTAGCTCTACCTGTTGAATTGAATAACACTCAACAACTGGAATTAGTTAAAAAATTCGTCACTGAGCAATTTGTTAATCAAGGAATGGTGGCAGATGTAGCCCTTCATAATTTGTCTAGTCATAACCCCCATGCTCATATCATGCTGACGATGCGAAATATCCATGAATATGGATTCGACCTGAAGAAAAATTTAACTTGGAATAAAAAGCAGCTCCTAGAAAAACAAAGAGAGGCATGGGCTGTCCAGACAAACCAAGCTTTAGAACTGGCTGGAGTGAGACAAATCATAGATCATCGTTCCTTAGAGGCACAGGGAATTAACCGCATCCCCCAGATTCATATTGGTGTAGCTGCTAATGCCATGATGAAGCGAGGCATAGCAACAGAAAGAGGTGAATTATACGAGGAAATAGAAGCAGCTAACCGTAATATTGAGCGTCATGAGTTTTATCTGGGATTACTCAGTCAATTAAAAGCAACATATCAAAATTCCCCAGAATTATCAGAAGAACCAGAGAGGCAGTCGGAGTTTAAACCCACTCCACCCGTAGAAGTTAATGAAGAATTAGAATTAACGATCGCTCCTTCTGGTTCGACCGCCGAATCAGATTTATTACCAAGCACCGACACAGAACCAGAACCAGAACCAATAGAAGAATTTGTTACTAGGCAGCAGCAAGAAGAAATGATCAGGATAGCTTCCAAGTTTTTACATTTGGCAGGGGTAAATGTTTGGAGTCGAGAGGGAGGAAACTATCACTTAATGAGCAACCAGAAGAACTTATTAGTGATCACAGCCACAGATAATCGCGGGGAAATCCTAAGATATGAGCATGAAAAAATCATGACGCAGGGACTTACATTACAAGATGTAGAAAATTTTGCCCAAGTTGATGCTTGGCTTGACCAAAAAGTTGAGGAAATTCAGGCTCGCGAATTAAACAAACGTCGCCAACAAGGACCAGAATTAGAACTGTAACCTGACATATAATGAATATGTTGCAAGAATTTTTGAGCCAGTGTGCTATTCTCAATAAGCTAAGGGGGTAAATTTTCGCTTATTATGAGCTGTAATTAGAATTGGTCTTTACAAAACTCAATAACCTAAAAATCGACCTTTAAGTTAATCATCGCAATGCTTTCAGGTCTAAAAATTCCCAAAAAAAAGGGCGTACTGTGCGACGACCATCGGGAGTCAAAAACGTAGCCCTGTAAGGGCGCAGTAGTAATTGTTTGAGTTAGTTTTTTAGTGTCAGAGTTTAATGATTAGTCTGTCAAAGAAGTTTGGTACAGATTTGATGCAGTCGCCAAAAAAGCTTGGCACTTTTTACCCCCTGTTTGAGTGCCAAGCTTTTTTGACAAATTACTTGTTGAGAATGAAAATAGAGTAATTTAAGCGGTAATTGATTGGAGTCAAGACAGGATAATCAATTAGGCGTTTTTAATGATAATTTTGGCACTGAAAAACCTTTGTTTGGTGCCAAAAAATGTATTAATTGATACATTAGACTTGTAGGTTTAAGAGAGATTTGTAACTTGATTGTCTTAAAAAAGTTATGGTGTAAAATCTAAAAAATTAGTCACCTTTGCACACCTATTCTCAATAAAAAATTAATTAAACGGTAATTTTAGTTTGTTAAATATTAGAAAAAGAACTCCATTGCACACACTGTGTCTAATTTCGTGTGCAGCCAAATTAGTACTAGAGAACTAATTTAATCGCAAAATTTAAGAACGAGATGTAATTATTTTGTATGCCCAATAATTACTTGAAAAGCAAGTAATTACGACATAATCACTACAAGTGGATGATGAGTTTTTAGCGAAGCGACTTAATACAATGATTATTAAATACTTAAGCTTAAGATAAGAATTTTATCTTGATTTATTTTCAGAAGCGTGAAAGTCAACGGATAAGAATTGGAGATTTATAATAAATTAAGTCTGAGTATTTGGCTTAAAGACTTAATAATTTTATTAATGATAAAAATTTATTTTGTCTGGTGACTTTCTAAAAGAGCGAGTAGCGTTGAGAAAAATAGAGTAGTATCTTAGAGTTTGAGTAAACTACTGTAACTTAGTTTAGATAAAGGCTATATCGACTGACTTAACTAATAACTTAACGCTAATCTGAGTCACTGATAGTGGTTGATTAGATTTAGAAGCCAGATATAATTAATTCTATACATAGTTATTTATTGCATCCATGCAATTAGAATTCTTGATTTGTAGTGAAATATTTAAAGCTCATTTCTCGATAAAGAAACTCAAGATAACATGAATACTGCGATATTATTTACTAATAAATAGTCAATAAAGAGGCTCTAAGAATTTTTCCTAAAGCCTCTCTAAGAGTTTGAGTAAATGAGTAAGGATTCAAAATTTCATAAGCCTTGCTAATTAGTACAGCTTCTTGGTTCTATATCAGCGAGACTTATTTTTAGCTCTCACGGTATGTCTGGCAAGGGCTAGAGGCGGTTACAATATCTTACTGAGATTTGTTCTTGAATCAATAGATTGTAGTCATGACACACAATGTTCTCTAATTAACTGTCTTAACGCTGCTGGTGACTGAATGTGATATACCCACTTAGTTTCTTGATAAGAATTAATCAGATCTATCAACTTTGGTCTCAATTGCTTGTGAATCTGCCAAATCATCTTTAATAGCTTACCTGTCATCGGTAACATAGGGCATCCTTCCACAAAGTCTGGACGAGGACTAAACAAGCACATAAACTGTCGTTTGATTGCCCACCAGTAATGAATCCACAAAGGATGATCTACTAGAATAATTGTGTCTGCTGCTGCACATCGTCTCTCAATTGATTCCCATGAGCCAAAACCATCAATAATCCACATATTTTTGGCAATCAATTCATTATGTAGACGCTCAAATTCTTCCTTTGGAGTTGGAATCCACCCTGGATTCCATTGCAAGCTGTCAAGACGATAAAGCGGTAGATTTTTCCCTCCGCTTAATTGTTTAGCAAGTATAGATTTTCCACCCCCTGCGTTACCGATAATCATAATTCGTCCACCCACAATTTTTTTCTCCTTCCTTATCACCAAGCTAAAGAAAAATAATCTCGTGATCGCTCATTTAACTTATTAGTAAATATGTTCTAAAATATCAGTAATAAAGTACTGAAAAAGGTGCATCAATACAAACAATTTTGTGGCATGAAATTATCATAAGTTATTCCCTACCTTGATTTTTAAATCTTTTTACTTAAGTTCTTGCTCCTCTGATAAACCAACCAATGAATCCGCCTATAGTTCCTGTGGAGATGGCACTAATCAAGGCTGTAATCACAATTACCCCGATTTGTTTCCAGTTCTTTAACTCTCCAATCTTTTCGGAAAGGTCGGGAATCTTCTGTACAGAAGCTTCCACATTGGATAATCTCGTATCAATCAGTAGATGGACAAGTTTTTTCTGATACGCGATCGCAGTCTAAAAACTTGACTTATTAGAGCAATACTTAGTATTTTTGTTCTAAATATCTCATCAAAAAATATAATCATTAGTTATATTTTACTGGGGTCAAACTTGGGTTAGAGAATCTCTAGATATTTTTTGAACAAAACTATTAAATAAAGCGAGAAAATTTGAGGGATATATTGAATAAAAAATAATTGACTAATTTGAGATAAGTATTTTCGGAAAATATGAAAATAAAAGCCTATTTTGACCAAAGTTATCCCTTGAGAATATCAGTTATTCTCTCAGAAATAAATAGATGACTTTTTTGAACAAACTATCGGGTTATATTGATGTTCAGAGATAGCAAGATAAACTATTAGTTAACCATCGGGAAGATAGACTATTTCTTTCAGTTGATAAATTTGATTTACTCTATTTGATAAAAATACTAACATTTGTTTTAAGTTAAACAAATGATGATATACTAAACGTCCACCCCGTCTAGGTTTAGATATTTTTGACCATAAAATATAAATCCAAATATTAACCAGTAAAAATGAAATACCCACATAAAGTAATCTAATTATCGGATTTTTACTGGTAGTTCTAATCCGACAAATATTTTTCAGACGATAGCTGGTTTCAATGCCAAATCTATGCGCGATAATCTTGATAGATATAATCCAAACTGATATCGACTTTATAAACTACGTAGGCTAAATACTCCATGCCGAATTTTCCTCGTTTGCCTTTACGATATTTACAAACAACCCAGAGAGGGAAAGTTACTTCATTATCTTTCCCTTCATTCATAGTATGAGTAGTTTTATAACTTTTTCGACCTTTCAAATATTGGTTAATTCCCCCAGTTTTACCATTCCGAATTGCTGGCATTATAAAAGGTATATCTAAAGCTTTTAACCAGCGTATTACTGAACCACTATAGAACCCTCTATCTAAATAAAGCCTTTTAATTTTGAGATTTAAAGAATTAACTTTGGTGAGAAGATAACTGATAATCGCTACAGAAGTATAATTTTTTTTTACTCCAATAATAGCTAAAGTTACCCTTTTATTTTTAAGAATTACATACAAGCTAGCATAAGCATAAAAAGAACAAGTGCCATTTTTAGCCTGACTGCGATAAATATAATCCTGCTCTTGTTTGCTTGGTTTACCATAATAAGGGATTAAATTTAAATCGATAGCTAGTTTTAACTTTCCTTTTTTAATTCGACGGGGTAATCTACTTATTAAGGCGCTTATTTAGTTGAATTTCTAATTCTGGGAAACTTTTAAATTTGGCTAAATGATATCTAATATTTTTACCAGAACCAGACTTTTTTAACTTAGACGTTGTATTTTCTATACTATCGGTATTACTAGCTGCTCCTATTAAAATATTAAATAAATCTGTTTGATTAAAAGCACCTTGGGTCTTAATTGAAATATGTTCGCTTAAACAGTCAATAACTTCTCTTAAGGTATCTTTATCGGTTAAAACTGCGTTTTCAGTTGAAGTATTCAATTATTTTTTAATTAATGAATTTTTAAACAACGCGTGATAACTTAACATTTTAAGTTCCCAAATCCTCAACGCATCTATAACTCAACTAAAACTCGATTTTAATATAAATAAAAATTATATTTAGTCTAATTATTAATACTATAGTACTAATAAAGTTCCCTTTAAGGTTCAATTCTTAGCTGATGATCAATTCTGAAAAAAACTTGTCAATCTACTGTCAATCCCCTTAAGCTCGGCTTTCATCTCAATTTGACCTTTTTCCAGTTCGTTTAGGCGCTCGTTAACGGTCTTAAAACCTTCTCGGATTTCTCCTAAAATCTCTGTCAGCTCAGATTGTGTTATGGGATTATTCATCATCTATACTCAAGTTAATTGTCTTGTCCTAAAGACATTCTTTTGACATCCCCAAAATGATTGGCAGTCGATTGGGGATGTCTTGATTTTACTCCTCTGTCTTGAAAGAGATTTTAGACTTTTTAATCCAATTACTATAACTAAGCTTTTTAATCGGTTTCTCTGCACCTCGCCTTTCCTGATTATACCGAGCTGAATGTCGATGTACTTCAGAAACACCCATTATGACCCAGTATCTCAATGTTAAGTCAATCAATAGTATCATGTGCTACCAAAACCCCTTTTCAAACGGGACGAAGTTTAGTTAACTAATTAAGTCTTCTAACAAAGATTTAATATTAGAGATGTCTTAGTACTAGCATTAAAGTAAAATTAATTTTCCCAATAAAATTTGAAATGTTTAGTCAAATATTCTTTAATAAATCAGAAACTATAGATGCTATAGAGGGATTAATTACTTCTATAATTGAACTATTAAAAGCCTTTCCTATTTTACTAATAATATCATCAGTAATAATTATTTCAGGAATTAATTTAATACTTGTAGGATACGGTGTAAAAAATACTATAAAAATTTGTGATACTTCTGAATTAGATAAGGAAATTGCCAAGAAAGCAGGAATATTTTTCATAGGAGGTGGTTTACTTCTGCTAATTGGCTATTATACTGTCAAATCTCTTCCTACTGGTTCTAATAAAGATCCTTTTTTCATATATTACTTTATATCCGTACTATTATTCGTAGGCTTGATATGTCTTATAGCAATAAATAAATCCAAAGAATCTACAAAGGTTGAAGCCTTTAGAATAACTTTCATTTTAACAGCATTGCTAATTACTTTGACTGTATTTTGGAGAGCTATAAACATTTATTTTTATATCAACGAAATCAAAAAATATCCTAATACTAATATACCATTTGGTTTATGTTCAGTAGCTAACTTTGTTCCTTATTTCATTTTATTAGGAATTGGGGTTATAACAGCATTTATAATGATTTATAGAAGTACCAAAAATTATAGCAATAAAATCATATTTCAATATGTTAGTTTGTGTACATATTTACTAATTTGTAGAATTCTATGGGAAGTAGTAGATAACTTTGCTAAAGCAAAAATCAATCCCTGCTAAATAATACAAACGATATGGACAATTTGTACACTTGCTACTCTTAGGTCAGTACTCATAAAAACAACTTCTTCATAAGCATAAGTGGACAAAAATGCGGTTTCGTGTAATTTAAAGGGAATTGTTAATTTTTGGAATCCAAAATAAGCTTTAAAGCCTTATTAGAACGTGTTGTAGAGGAAAAGTGAGTCAATCTTTGAACTTGTAAATTTGTGCCAATTACTGATATTAGTATCTTGGTCTTCGGAGTCCCATTACCTACTCCAAAGACCATTATTAACCTGCAAGAGAGGTCAACAATTGAATACTAATTCAGTTAAAAGTGTATCTGATTCTTCCAAACAAGGCAAAAGCCGTTCTGCATCTGGCAGCAAAAGTAATAGAAGAAAGAATAAGAAAAAGAAAGAACAAGTAGAGTTTGTGGCTATTCCAAAACAAGATTTAATTTGGGCAAAAGAACAAAAACCGTCAGTAATGAAGTTCTGGATGGAGTGTTGGGAATGTGACCCTTATGGAAGTCGCTGGATGACACTGAATCATTCCCTTAGCAGAAGTGCATTTACAAAGGCTAAAAAAATACTTAGCGAGCGCGGATTATTTATCTTTAAGCCTGACCACTCAATTAAGGATGGAAGAGAAGTAGTAAGTTGGCTAGTTCAAAATTTACATGGAAGTAGAAGAAGCAATTTTGGTATTAAATTAACTGACTCAATTGATACTAAAATGACTGATTCAGGAGAAGTCAATTCTGATTCAGGAGAGGTCAATTCTGATTCAAATAAAGCCAACGGTGATTTATATGAAGCCTCTATCTCATCAAAAAGTCATACACAGAGCCAGATTCAGACTGCCTCAATAACGCCTCAAAAACGCCTCACTAACTCCTCAAAGGAGGTAGTGAGGCGTGAGGTTGACTGTTTTAGCGACGAAAGCGACCGTGACACCGCTTTTGAGGAGCGGGTCACTTCCGCTTCGCCTAATGAGGAAAAAACGGAGGCTGAAGGAACAAATCCAACCAAAGTCCAACCTGACCTGGTTAATCAATCAAACTTAGATTCAAAACAAGTAGCTCAATCTGCTGACAAGGAAGCTCCAGGGGCGTTGAATAATGAGTCAACAAAAGAAATACTAAATCAACCTTACTCAGTGGACAGATACAGTACAGATTCAGTTGAACTCTCTAAGGCGCAAAATTTAGCCTTAGACGAGCAGAAAACCACTGAAACATACAAAACATCATTCAGTGATGCTTCAGCCCAAATAAAGGCAAAATTAGCCCAAGATAGTAAAAAGGATAAAATTAAGCGGTTTGGTTATGAGAGAAATCCAATGAGTTTCTCTGATATACAAGCTTTGGAAGAATACAAGAGGGAATTAGAGTTTTAACTTTTCTCAAAGAGCGATCGCTTTTGCTCCTAAGCTTCTACAGACTCAGGCAAATGATCACCCTGATCTACTCTGAGTTATTGGATTATCTATGATGAACTTCAAAAGCTGCTTAATGTTTGTACAGTTTCAATTAGAGAGAATAATTAATGGGTGAAGCTCGTAGGCGTAAAAAACTCGACCCGAACTATGGAAAATTAAATCCTTTGAAGGGTGCTTGTCGAGTGATTGATGATTTTCTATTAAAGAATCCGCAAATGGATGAAAAGAGTTATGTTCTGCTGTTTACTAATAAAGAACGTGGGTGTACTGAACAAGAGATTGAAATGTTAAAAAAAGAAATACCCTCACTAT
>JASJDA010000267.1 GCA_030065755.1 Prochloraceae cyanobacterium
CCTAAAAAACTCATAGTGTCGTATTTTTCAATTAGTTCGTCAGTAATAAACTTATTGAGATGATTGACAATCCCTATTGCTATACTGAGATTTCGTTCTTCTTTGGAGTTAAATGCAGACAACTGACGCTCGTTAACTAATTGGTAAAGAACTCGGGTTTTTTCTAGTTCTCGATCGCACCATATAGTTGTCTGGGATTTTTCTGGAGTTTGGGATAAGTTTTGTGCATTTTCCCTGTTCAAGAAATCACTTGCTTCAGAACACTCAGCTAACCAAACTTCTTCTGTCTGCGAAAATATTAATTGATGAGTGGGCGGAGAATTATCATCTCCAAGTATGGCTACGTTGTTTAACAAATGAATAGCGACAACAAAATGCTCTACTATTGGTTGGTAAATGTAATATTTGTCAAAAGTTATTTGGCGATCGCCCGTTGACCAAGTTGGTTGACGATCGCAATAATAAATAGAAAAGTACTGACAATTAGATGGTATTTCTAATGCTTCGGGGAGTATTAGCGGTGTAGTGAAAGGTAATTTCTTCATTTTCCACTCCTATTTGTTTTCGTGGTAGTTACCTAAAATTTGACAGCGGCGATCGATATATTCTTGAACAGCCTCTAATTCTCGAATTCTGACGTTGTTATCTCTTAGAACTCTTGAATCTGTTACGTATTGACTGTTGTGTAAAATTCTGGCCGTTGTTTGAGAGATATATTTATTCAGTAAGAACATTTCTTTCAAAGCACAGTAAGCAGCTAGTATTTCCGAAATATTGCTACTCATTGTTTGAATTCCTAAAGATTTATCTTGAGACATAAGTTATTTCTCCTTATTTCTTTTTCAATAAGGAAAGTAAATTTTCTTTCTGAACGATCGCTTCCTCTAAATTCGCTTCAATCTCTGAGCGTTCGCTTACTGATAAGACTTCGTTCAGGAGGGTTTTTTGAACCTCTATTTCCTCTTCTAGTCTCACTAAGAGGTCTTCAACTCGTACTATACGGAAAATATCATTTATATTAAGGGAAGTCCTTATCGATAACTTATCTGCTTTGATAATTAACTTAACTGCTTTATGAGGACTTCCCTTAATATAAATATATTCGAGACCAATTTGTGTACTACTTGGAAAATGTTTCGCTAAATTATTCATCTTCTGTCTCTCAAATTTTAGGAAAATATTGAACTTATTGGTTTTGATGTGTTAAGATAAAATTCCTATATCTATATTTGTTGCAATCAGTTAATTACTGATTGCAACAATAGAAAATCATCCTGGTGTTAATGCAGGGGTAGAACCATTAACAGCGGTAGCCATTGAGTTAGCTAGCTGGGCTATTTGTTGTGGCTTCAATCCGTCTACGCAGCGGCACTCTCCCTCGACGATCGGGTCGATTAACTTACCCATTTCTTCGGTAGAGGATAAAATATCTATGAGATTCCCTATCTTCTCGTAAGTAGAATCATCCTGGTCTTCAGGTAAAACGACTCCCCAGTCTAAGACATACCACGAAGCGCTTTCAGCTTGACCAATATCGTTAGTTACTGTGCCACTTTTTTTAATGAATTTAGGTATCCAAACTACTTCGCGGTAATCGATTCCTTGTCCTTGTAATAAAGCTGCTTTTTGTCCAAAATTAAGTAGACTTCCTGACTTACCAGATTTCGAGTTTTTAAGAAGTGTATAATACACCAGGTTAAGTGCTAATTGAATCTCGTTCCCCTGTTCATCCGAGCCTATTCCCCCATCGATGGGACAAAACCAAAGTTGCCCAATTGGGGCTCCTGCTGCAATGGCATCATTCCCCATATGCAGATATCTCGAAAACTTTAGTGCCACTAGTTTTAACCTGCTTCCATAGTTGGTATCGCCAAGTTGCCAGTTGCCCTATTTGCAGTTATTCTTCAACAAGAGAGGAGAATCTGGGATGTAGATCGAATCGGTGGTAAATCCTGTATTTTGCTCTGTGAAGAATTGATGCCTTGTTCTTTTAGCCATTGTCAATTTCCTATTTGTTTCCAAAACGTAGTGATTTTGATTTCTAAAAATCTGGTCTTTGCGCCCTAACTAGAGCATTAGTACTGGTCAATACTTAAATTATTCTTAAGCTGAAAGAGGTAGAATAAGATGTTTGCATCTCATAACTACTCGTTCATAGCCAATGAATAAAAACCCCCAAATCCATCGTTAGGAGTTGGATGTTGTTTGAATTCATTGGCTTTTGTCTGATTTACTTCTTCGAGCGCTGTTTTATCTTGCTCTGCTTCATTAAGCTGCTTGTAATTCATTCCGTGAGAATAAAGCAGGTAAGCGATCGCTTCAGAAATGTCCCAGGTCATTACTCCTGTTTTGCATTGATGGGCGATGGCAAATATCCCATCCTTTTGTTCAACCACCCTGCCTAACAGTTTCGTCTCTGGTAGGTCATTAGACGGGTTAGGGGACTTAAATAACACTTCGTACTCTGCTGACATCCAATCGTCTGTACGGCGCAATATACAGCCTGCTGGGGGGTTGTTTGGATCTATATGTGTCGTTTCTTTTTGAGGTGCGATTGCTTTAGTGAGAGATTTTCCTTCAAACTCTGCTCTCATATCTTGGTGTTTGCAGGTTCTCTTTTTACCTGTACGAACTTTCCAGTGCCAAAATTGACAGGTGCAATGGCGATCGCTAACTTGGTAGACTGCTCCACTTTCTAGGTTGACGACCTCTGAGTATTTGGCGTTCCAAGAATATCCCTGAAATTCTTTGGGAGATATGAATGTAGCCCGTTTTTTGCCATTTTCAGTTTTGTAGTAGGCCCAATAGACTCGTCCTCTGCCGACGTTTTTGTTGAAGCGGATTACTTCGGTTGCTTGAGCTGGTTTTAAAACGGCTAGGATCGCGTTAGAGAATAGATCGGGCGTGCGATCGAGATCTTTAAACCTTTGATCTTTAAGGGTTTTATGTGGCATGATAAGTAAATAATAAAGTAACCTTTGATCCCTTGCTTTAGAAATGGCGGGGATTTTGTTTTTTTACTCATAAAGATTACGAGTAAGACTTTTTGCTTTTGTCTTAAAAAGAATTCGGCAAAAAGTCTTTCTAAGCTGATTTTCCCTCAATTAGATGATTCGTGATTGATGACGAATCATCTAAAACTTTGAATTTGACATACTCGGCTATACTCAATCCTCGATCGATCGCTTTTTTGTGAATCTGTTTGCGTTCTTCGGGGCTGACTTTCAGTCTAATTGTCCATTGGGCAGATTGATTGGCTTTCATTGTCCCTATTGATAATAATTTTATTACTTATAGGAAGTATAGTAAAAAAGTATCTTCTTGTCAAAGTGTTGCTTTTGTCCCTAATATTCTTAGAGGCTTTGAGGACATGAATGAATCTAGAAGCGCGAAAAAAAAAATTTGTTACCTTGCTTCAAGAACTACTGACCAGTAAATGTGATGGAGTTCAAGCTAGGCTAGCAGAGAGAATCCAAATTGGAACTTCCACTATTTCGCGTTGGCTATCTGGACAAGTAGATCCAATTAACGTAGAAACATTAATTTTTTCTCGGATTGCTATGTTAAAAGGTTGTTCTACTCAAGAATTAGCTAAAAGTTTAGACTTTATCAAAGCCGAGCGGGATTCACAAAAAAAATTTCAAATCTTGCTCAAACAAATGCTGTCTGATAAAACTCAAGAGCAGTTAGGAGAACTTATCGGAGTCAGCCAAATTGCCATTAGCAATTGGTTGAATCCTGAAAAAAATATAGATCCGGCTAAAATCCCAGCTGGGACTATGTTTGCTATCGCTGACCAGCTGGGATGGACATTTGACAATCTGCTGGCTTATCTTGGTTTTCAAGTAGAAACAAAAATCCCACAAAAATTTTTAATTAAATATCAATTAGAATTATCCGAACTTTCATTAGCTGAAAGACAGGAATTATTAGCCTGGCTATTAAACTCGATGAATATAAAAATAAATAATCCAGATAGTATAAAAGAAATTATCAGCACATCGAGCGATCGTAAAGTCTGCATCATCCTCGAATTTGAAGATCTCGCGATCGCATCCAACTATGCAAATAATTTAGGTATTCACTTTCAAATTAAGGCAGAAAACATAACGATCGCCACTCCTCGCTCCTTACCAGACTCACTGTCTATTTTTGATGTCTTGCTATTTGATCTTAATAATCAACAGTCTCCCTGTATTCCCCTCATAGACTCTCTTCAGTTTGATGGAGATGTCGTTGCGTTTGTCGATCGATCTCTACCAGAGGATATACAAGATCGTCTTAAACAGAAAGTTTCTGAAGTTATAGTCAAGCCCGTGCCTTGGAGTGAGTTGAAGAGACAGGCTTATTTTGAGTAGGCCCAATGCTAGAGAAGCTGTCATAAGCGTGCCAACTAGCCTATAATTATTGCTATATATTGATTTCAGAAATTCACTTCTTAAAAGAACGTTCACAACTCAACCCGAGGACTTCCATTTTCGGCAAAGTGTGTTTCTTGTTCTCATCTACCAGTGAAAAGAGATTCGAACGCAAGATAAGCAATGCGTATTGTGTCTTTAGCCCGTCATCAATTGCAAGTTAGGTTCGCTAGAGCCGTAATTAAGATTTCAGCATCTGTGCTGCTTACTGGTTTAGAGAACAAATATCCTTGTCCATTTTCACAATTTAGTTTTGTAAGTATAGCCTGTTGCTCGTTTGTTTCTATTCCTTCGGCGATCACGTCCATCCTCAGACTTTGAGCTAGATTGACTATTGTCCGCGTTAGAGAGAGTTTGTCACTATTGATACCTAGCTCGTTAACGAAAGAGCGATCGATCTTTAATGTATCTAGTGGTAAGTGATGTAGATAATTCAAAGATGAATAGCCCGTGCCAAAATCATCCATCGACAATTTAATCCCGAGAGCTTTGATTTGTTCCAATAGGGAAGTTGTCTTATTAAGAGATTCCATAATTGTGGTCTCAGTAATCTCTAGTTTTAAGTAGTGAGATTCTAGACCAGTTTTCTCGAGAATCTTCTTAATTTTCTCAAGGCAATTAGAGGTATCATTGTGCTTCGAGTGATTCAACTGAACGGGTGATAAATTCACGCTGATAGTCATATTTTGAGCCACTTCATATTGAGACTGCCATTGGCGCATCTGACGACAAGCTTGCTCCATGACCCAGTAACCAATGGGCACGATCAGTCCCGTTTCTTCTGCTAGGGGAATAAACTTTCCTGGAGACACCATACCCTTTTCTGGATGCTGCCAGCGCACTAGCGCTTCAAAGCCAACAATTTGACGGTTGGTTAGTTTCACAATCGGTTGGTAGAAAACTTGAAACTCTTCGTGCTCAATTGCTCGGCGCAGATCGTTTTCTAACTCTAAGGTGGTAAGTGCATCTTTATACATCTGTGGCTGGAAGACTGTATAGCGAGCTTTTCCCGCGGCTTTGGCATGATACATCGCTGTATCGGCATCTCTGAGAAAGTTTTCAACTTGGTCGTAGTTGTTGGTCGAAGGAGCAATCCCGATACTGACGCTAATAAATAATTCCCGTCTTTGCAGTCGGAAAGGCTTGTCTAGTTCTCTAAAAATTCTGTCAGCTACGTTAATAGCATCCCTAAGCTGTTGAATGTTTTCCACGAGAATGGCGAATTCATCTCCTCCCAGTCGCGCCAATGTATCTTCACGTCTTAAGCACTCTTTGAGCCTACGAGTAAAAGTAATCAGCAGTTCATCTCCCACTAGATGCCCCAGACTATCATTGATTTTCTTGAAGCCATCTAGATCGAGAAACAAGACAGCAAACATTTCCTCTTGACCTGTTGTTCTACCTAGCTCGAACAACTTCTTTAACTTGTCCAAGAAAAAGCTGCGATTGGGCAAGCCAGTTAGCGAGTCGTAATTAGCCTGATAGCGTAATTTTTCTTCAGCTTGCTTTTTCTCAGTGATATCCCTTCCTAAACAGACTAGACCCTCAATTTCGCCCCGCTGATTCTGGAGCGTAGAGCTGGAAAAGGCGATGGGGATTTTTTTTCCCTCTTTTGTGAGATAAGTGACCTCAGAAAAATTCGGAACACTTGTTTGAATGTCTAGCGCCTCATCTGCCCAGATTAATTTCAGACTTTTGCCAATCAATTCACTTTCAGAGTATCCCAAAAGGTTAGAAGTAGCTGGGTTAACTTTTTCAATAGTTCCGTCCGGAGCCACAACAATCAGACTGTCAACCATTGAACTAAGGATTTTATCGAGATAAGACTTAGATACAGTAGTTTCTTTTAACCCTGAGAGCATTTGATTAAATGTTTGAGCCAAAATTCCTATTTCATCATCTTGGGTTTCAGGAAGTTGAACATTTAATTTTCCTTTTCCTACTTGACTAGCTGCCTTTTGTAACTGTTTGAGGGGAAGAGAAATAGCCCTGGCTGTATAGATACCTACACCCAGAGATAATATCAAGGCAACTCCAGTAGCCACGCCGAGAACTAAATCGTTATTATCCAGATATTTTGTAATTACTTCTGTTTTTTCTATCTGGTCGAGCGAGAAGTTTCTTTGATAATCTTCTAGTAAAGGATAAATCTCCTCATGCAAGAACGAATCTAATTGATTTGAGAGCAATTGACGCTCGTTAGCCGAATTATTTTCGGCTAAGAGATTTTGAACAATATTTTGAAGTTTACTGTGTTTTTTTTGCAGGTCATTGATTATTGTAATTAGTTCTATTTCATCTTCAAATTTCTGTTGGGGATGATTTATGTCGAATTTCAACCTTTGTTTTGTCGATTGGTTTAGCTCTAATAATTTCTGTTCGAGCTGAACTAATCTCTCTAAGAATTCTTGTCGCTCTTCTTTTTGGAGATGAGCGGCCGGAATCCCAGAGGTGTTTCGCCCAAAATAGTGAGAATTGTCAGACTCAATTTTTCTTAAGTCTGCTTGAATATCTCCCACAATAATTGACGTATCAACTCCCTTTAATAGAGACTGTTCTACATTAAGTTTTATTTGCTGATTGACTCTCCAGGAAATAAAACCCACCCCCCCTAACAACAAGGCGCTTGACAAGACTCCTAGGCTCAATTTTTGAAATATTTTCATGAGTTATTCTTGAGTAATATACAATTTAGGTTAATATTTATTTTGATTACTTAAAAGCCCTTGAATACCATAAATAAAATTATCGAGACGATGTATTCATTACCTTGATATTTCTAGTTTAGTCGATTTTATCGCTCTAGAAAAAAATGCCTTCTTTATCTAAGTAAAGCTCATCGCCAATTGCACAGACATCGGTTAAATAGCTTAAAAGTCTGACTCAAACGAATCAAAAGGCTGATTGAAAGAAAGAGAAAGTGACATTCGTGTATGTAATTAATTTTGTTTAAGCACTTATAAGGTCTAACTCGATTAGCCGCGCTATGGCTCCCCAGACGAGAGGCTGGGGAGCCATAGCGCGACTCGTGGAAGAGATGAATTCAAATCTACGGGTTTTTTGTAGTAAATTCAGCCACTATGCCGAAGCTGTTAAACACTATTTAAAAATAAGATTGAAGATAAAGAAAACCTCAAAAAAAAACTTCAATAATAAGTCATTAAAAAATAAAGGAAAGAGACCAAAAATATCAGCCCCAATGGAAAACAAGACTTTAAGTTACCTGGTAGCTTTACTATTGTTAGTCTTAAATACAGCTTGTCAACCCAGCACTGAGACTAAACAAACCTCAGAGAAAAAAGAAGAAAACACAACGACTAGACCAACAAATTCATACCTAACAGCTCCTCTCAGTCGTCTGACTCCCCAGCAAAAAGAATGGTTAAAACAACCAAAATTAGGGCCATATGCCCCTGAAACTCAAGATTGGGAGGCGATCGAAGCTGCGGCCAAAAAAGAAGGCCAAGTAGTTATCTATTCAGTATCATCTCGTATATTTAAAATCCAAGAAGCATTTAAGGCCAAATATGGCATAGATATTGTTGCTTATGACACCCCTTCTGACATTCAGTTAGAGGCATTGCGACGCAATCATAAGAAAAGCATTTATAAAGTCGATGTTCTGTTTAATAACGATATTTCAGCGCTCGCCAACGAATTTTTGCCTCACGATTTAGTTGGGAATTTCGTACCCGATACAGTATCTGATAGTTTAAACCCTAACGAAAAAAATCCCGTACTAGTGCAACGTTGGAGTAGCAGAGTGTTTATTTACAATAGCTTGCATTATCCCGATGGTGCCCCCATTGATAACTTATGGGATTTAACTTTACCAGAGTGGAAAGGTAAATTTGTCCTTCCCGATCCGATTCAAACGACCACTGAAGCCAACGTTATCCAATCCATTCTGCAACATCCAGAAGAAATGGCGGCTGCTTACGAGGAGGAATTCGGCTCTCCACTGACTATTTCTCCAGAATTAATTGAAATTACCCAAAAAATCCCCCTCCTGGGGGAACCAAATGCAGCTACAGAATGGCTATTTCGCTTACTCAAAAATAAACCAGTCTTTAGCGATAGTAGTGGCGAGGCTAGCGATGATGTAGGCTATTTTAAGGAAGCTATAGGTATGACTACCTTCAGCAAAATACGCTGGGTCAAGTCAGGAAAATATGAATGGAAACCAGCCTATAACCTCAAACCCGTATTCGGTGTTTCCTATCCTACATTCTTAGTCATTGCCGATCGAGCCCCTCATCCTAACGCTTCCAAACTTTTAATTCGTTTCATGATGGAAGAAGGATTTTTTCCTTGGAATGTCCCAGGAGATTATGCTGCTGAACAGAAGATTATGGAACAGCAGGTGAAACAGTTTAATATTCCCTCTTTCGACGATCTAAATATGTGGTCAGTAGATCCATCTTATGTCTACGACACTAAATATACCTATATCACTCTCTATCGTCTAATCCAGGAATCTCAATAAGGCGATGTGGGTAGGAGGGGTGAGGGGGAAATGTGGTAGAAAAAGCGCATCAT
>JASJDA010000268.1 GCA_030065755.1 Prochloraceae cyanobacterium
GTTCTGCTGAATTAGAACTGTTAATAAAAGAGATAAAAGATTTCTGACCAGTACGAATTAAAACAGCATTGAATGCGATCGAAGAAGTATTTAAGAAAAAAGCCGATCGCCATGCTAATAAAGAATTAAAAAAGTTGTACAGGTCTCAAAAAAGCACAGTCTTCAACAATAAGACCAATTCTCGAAAATAACTAGAGACTTAGGGAACAGGGAATAGGGAACAGGGAACAGGGAATAGGGAGCAGAGGGATTTGAGCTTTTTTATTAATAAAAAGTATTTCTTATCTCTCCAGTTACTAGGTGAATCTGTAACTTTATGGCGGCTAAAACGTTAAGAAATAAACTTACTTCGCAAAAGTCGTCTTCAAAACGTCTTTTTAAAGTAGATATTTCTGGTAAAATATAAATATTGATACTAGCATTTTTTCAGTTTTGAGAGTAGCTTACCAGTACAAATTACGACCTAATAAACAACAAATAGAATTCCTAGAAAATTGGCTTGATTGGTTGCGGGATCAATACAATTGTCGACTAAATGAACGATTTAACTGGTACGAACAAAATAGAATTAGTATTAATTATTGTCCTCTAATCTGTCATGTACCACAACTCAAGGATAATCCCGACTATTACAGTAAAAAGAAAGATTTAATCAATACTAAAGAGTTATTTTCTGAATACAAGAGTATAAGCTTCCGAAGCAATAGCTGGAGTTGGTGACATACTCCTACGCTGATACTGAAGTATACAGCGTAGGAGTATGTCACTGACAAAAAACATTAGAGAACAAAAAACAATGTCAAAAAAAGATGGTTTAAAACAGCTGAATCGAATACTCGCAGCTTTGCCAGAATCAGAATATCAAAGATTCGCTCCTTATTTAACACCAGTCGATATGGCCTTGGAAATAGTTCTCTACGAGCCACAAGAACAAATTGAAACAGTCTATTTTCCTGTCTCGGCATTGATTTCAATTGCTTCTACTCTAGAAGATGGTACGACAACTGAAATAGGTTTAATCGGTAGCAATGGAATAGTAGGTCTTCCTGTTATTTTAGGTAGTGGTCGTAGCAGTAACAACATAGTTGTACAAGTAGCTGGTATGGCTATAAAACTTTCTGCTGAGATATTAAAGAAAGAGTTTGAGCGCGGCGAAATGCTACAAAAATTGTTACTTAGTTATACCGAAGCTAGGTTAATTCAAGTTTCTCAGCAAGCAGTTTGTAACCGTCATCATCCGATCGAGGAAAAGCTCGCACGCTGGATGTTGACTGTGGCAGATTCGCTCTCATCTAGGGAGTTTTCATTGACACAGAAATTTATTGCCGATATGCTAGGAGTCCGGCGATCGAGTGTAACAGTAGCCATAGATACTCTCCAAAGCGCGGGAATGATTCGCTCTAGTCAAGATAAAATTACGATTCTCGATCGAGAATCTTTGGAAAATACTAGCTGCGAATGCTATTTTTTTCTCAAACAAGAATTTCAAAGCTTGCTTGGTTAATTTTAAATTTGTGGGATCGAAGCTCTATTTTACCTAGTGTTAAGAAATTCCTAGTTATGTTTGATAGCGTACGGAAATAACCAGTTGTTTATGTGAGCATCAAGGTGTGGGATTATTAGGAGAGATTAATAGTTACAGATCGAAACAATATATCCTTGAGCAAAAGTTAGTCTCAGGTATGAATGTCGCTAAGTTAAGCCAGAACCCTTCTCTCAAAAAGCTTTCGTTTCATGTCTGCAATTTTAATTTGTAGCGATCCCGCTGTTAAGTTAGTGGTATCTGTCTCAGGTATATTCCTCTACTCATAGGGTTTGAAAGAGATTCGGTATTTGACGAGGACTGACAAAATAACGCCAATTTTTCCCAAGTCCTGGTTTTAATAACGAGTCATGAGATTTTTCACACAAAAAATAGCACTTCTGACTTCCCTTTAGTGATAAGTGTTGAGCCTTAAGCGTATTGGCTCGTTCACTAGATAATAATTTCTCATCATTATTAAATTTAAGGGGGGGACGTGATGAAGGAACTATCTGAAGCTGGAGTTGCTCTCAGAGAGCAAAAAGCTGAGAAGGTTATAGTGTCTCAACCTATTTGTTACACTATGCGCTATCGACTTCAACAGTTGAAATCGCCAATAATTTTGGGGGTAGCTGGGGATAGTGGCAGCGGCAAAACTACTTACTGTAATGGAATTCGTCGCCTGCTGGGACTCGATCTGGTGTCAACTATTTGCACTGACGGCTATCATAAGGAAGACCGAGAACAGCGTAAAAAGAGCGGTCGCCTTCCCCTCGATCCCGATGCAAATCATCTGAATTTGCTAACAGAACACTTGGCTGCTCTCAAAGAAGGTAAATCGGTAGATATTCCCATTTACAATCACGCCACGGGAAAATTCGATCCTCCTCGTCCTTTTTACCCTACACCGATAATAGTGCTAGAAGGACTGCATGCCCTCTATCCACAATTGATCCCCTGGCTAGATTTCTGCATTTTTGTCGATCCCGATTATGCAGTCAAATGGCAGTGGAAGTGGGAGCGAGATATTAAACGTCGCGGTCACAAAGCGGAAGCTTTAGAACAAGAAATGCTGCAACGGATGGCAGCTTATAAGCACTGGATCGATTTCCAAAAGATCAATGCCAATGTGGTGATTAAAATTTGTCAGAGTCAAATTCAGCAATGGGCGCGACACAGCTTTAATGGCAAACTCCCTAATAACTGTTACCGAGTTGAATTGATTCTTGAACCTGGAGCGATCCCCCTGCCTGAATTATCTTTACCTTTTGACCTGGGATCGATTTTAGGAACAAACCGAGTCCCATTTCTCTTAGCTGTTATTCCTTGTTGCTATTGGGGACGACCAGCTATAGCCATTCACCTAGACGGGGCAATTTCCTGTGCCACTGTTGCAGAACTAAAAAATCAAATTGTTAATTTTACAGGTGTTCCCGTCGATGAAGCCCTTCCTCAAGAAGAGCACGAAATGGTTTGTGCTACTCAGTTTACTCAATTGTTAATTGCTTGGCGTTTTTTGGAGGAGGTTAACTACCTGTTGAACAAAGCAAATAAACTTCTTGTGCTTGTAACTTAACTGTTAGATTGCAGGGGCGTATCAGTATCAAAAGTCGATCTTAATTTTTGTAATAACCATGAAAGTAGCAAATCCCCAAAAGTTAGAATTGTTGATTCAGAGAGTGAAGGCGGCACAAGCTGAATATGCCACCTACACTCAAAAACAAGTGAATCAAATTTTTAAGAAAGCAGCAATGGCAGCTAATGCCGCCCGAATTCCCTTAGCCAAGATGGCTGTAGAAGAAACGGGCATGGGAGTGGTTGAAGACAAAGTGATTAAAAACCACTTCGCCTCAGAATATATCTACAACAAATACAAGCACGAAAACACTTGTGGGATTCTAGAATCAGACTCGCACTTTGGCATTCAAAAGATTGCTGAACCAGTGGGAATAGTAGCTGGGATCGTGCCTGTGACTAACCCCACTTCTACTGCTATTTTCAAAGCATTGCTTGCTCTCAAAACCCGCAATGGCATTATCTTCTCTCCTCATCCCCGAGCGAAAAAATGCACTATAGAAGCTGCTCAAACAGTCTTAGAAGCAGCAGTTAATGCTGGTGCTCCCTCAAATATCATTGACTGGATTGACGAACCTACGGTGGAGCTGTGCCAACAATTGATGCAGCATCCCGAGATCGACTTAATCCTAGCCACTGGTGGCTCTAAGATGGTACGCTCAGCATATTCTTCTGGTCACCCATCCTTCGGCGTAGGACCAGGAAATACCCCAGCAGTGATTGATGAGACTGCTGATATCCTAATGGCTGTAAGTTCGATTATGCTCAGCAAGACCTTTGACAATGGAATGATCTGCGCCGCAGAGCAGTCAGTCATAATCGTAGATGAGGTTTATGAAGCTGTCAAGCAAGAATTTATCAACCGTGGCGCTTATTTCCTCAAACCAGAAGAAAAAGACAAGATAGCTGAGATTCTTCTTGTAGACGGTTATCTGAATCCTGAAACTGTTGGTCAACCTGTAGAGAAGTTAGGGCAGCTTGCTAGGATCGGAAAATTAGCGGGGGTTAAAGTTCTGATTGCAGAAGTCGAAGAAATCGGCTCCAAAGAACCCTTCTCCTACGAAAAACTCTCACCCATTTTAGCAATGTATCGGGCGCGAGATTTTAACGACGGAGTCGAGAAAGCTAAGCAGCTAATTTCCTTTGCAGGGAAAGGTCATACTTGCGTACTTTATACTGCTCCAGACAAACAAGCTCGCATCAAATACTTCGAGTCACAAGTACAAACAGGCCGAGTGTTGATTAACATACCTTCTTCTCAGGGTGCTCTGGGTGACTTTTATAACTTCAAGCTGGAGCCTTCCCTGACTCTTGGCTGCGGTACTTGGGGGGGAAACACTATTTCCGAGAATGTAAGTCCCCGTCACTTGCTAAATATTAAAACCGTCTGCGAGCGCCGAGAGAATATGCTCTGGTTTCGAGTGCCGCCGAAAATTTACTTCAAATATGGTTGCTTGCCAGTAGCACTCCAAGAGTTAGCTAGCAAAAAGCGGGCATTTATCGTCACTGACAAACCACTGTTCGACATGGGTTTGCTCAAGGAAGTTACAGATGTTCTAGATGAGCTTAGTGTCGAACACTACATCTTCTACGATGTGGAACCAGAGCCGAAGCGTTCGACTGTTGAAAAAGGACTGCATTTCATCAATACCTGCCAACCGGATGTCATTATTGCTTTTGGTGGTGGCTCACCTATAGATGCAGCTAAAGTTATGTGGCTAATGTATGAGCATCCAGAAGTGGACTTCGAGGGGGTTGCCATGCGCTTCATGGACATCCGCAAGCGGGTCTATGAGTTACCACCATTGGGTCAGAAAGCAATTCTGGTCGCCATCCCCACCACTTCGGGAACTGGTTCTGAGGTCACACCCTTTGCCGTAGTTACCGATGATAGCACTGGGATTAAATATCCTCTGGCTGATTACGCACTAACGCCAAATATGGCCATTGTAGATCCAGAGTTAGTGCTCAATCTACCCAAAAAACTGACAGCTTACTCAGGAATTGATGCTTTGACTCACGCACTAGAAGCTTATGTCTCTGTAATGGCAACAGAGTTCACTAATGGGATGGCTTTAGAAGCGATTCAACTGCTTTTTAAATACTTGCCCCGTGCTTACATCAATGGTGCCAACGATCGAGAAGCACGAGAAAAAGTTCACTATGCGGCTACGATCGCGGGAATGGCATTTGCCAATGCTTTCTTAGGAGTTTGCCATTCTCTGGCTCACAAACTAGGTTATATGTTTCACGTACCTCATGGATTGGCTAATGCACTGATGATTAGCCACGTCATCCGTTATAATGCCACTGATACACCGTTAAAACAAGCGATTTTTCCTCAGGATAAGTATCCCCATGCTAAGCAGCGCTATGCTCAAATTGCCGATGACTTAAACTTGGGGGGTAACACCCTTGACGAGAAGGTGGAAAAACTGGTTGAAGCAGTGGAAAACCTCAAGGGTCAGCTCGATATTCCTATGACGATTAAGGAGACACTTCAAGGGTCAGACAAGGATTTCTACGAACAGGTGGAAGAACTTGCTGTTCAGGCATTTGACGACCAATGTACAGGAGCCAACCCTCGTTATCCGCTGATTCGGGAGTTGAAGGATCTATACGTTTTGGCTTATCAGGGTTGTCAATTAAGTGCAACAAAATGTGCAAATTTTGACGGTGCAGGTGTCGAAAAGTCAGAATCAGGGGTGAAACTGTTAACCTAAGCCGGAGAGTCGTCCCTAAGGAAAAGTTAGACGCTCAAAGGAAATGAGAAAAATGACGAAATTTAGAGCTTATGCCGCTTTACAGGCAAAAGAAAAATTCCAATTATGGGAATACGAACCTGATTCTTTAAAGGATAGTGACATTGAAATTCGGGTGACTCATAACGGTCTTTGTCACACTGATATTCATATGAGAGATAATGACTGGGGAATAAGTAAATTTCCTTTAGTAGCAGGGCATGAAGTCGTTGGTGTTGTCACAGAAGTAGGTGAAGCTGTAACGACTCTAAAAAAAGGCGATCGAGTGGGAGTTGGTTGGATTTGCAACTCCTGCCGTGTTTGTTATCATTGCTTACAAGGGGAAGAAAATATCTGTAAAAAGGGATATACAGGACTTATTGTGGGTAATTATGGAGGATTTGCTAATAGAATGCGTGCCTCTGCTGATTTTGCCTATAAAATTCCTGATTCTCTAGATTCTGCTAGTGCTGCTCCTCTACTATGTGCTGGTATTACTGTTTATACACCTTTACGTACCTATATTAAATATCCAGGCATGAAAGTGGGAATTGTTGGCATTGGAGGTTTAGGACATTTAGCGATTAAATTTGCCAGAGCGATGGGTGCTGAGGTGATAGTATTATCTTCTTCTATTGATAAAGAAGCAGAAGCCAAATCATTTGGGGCGCATCATTTCTATAAGTGGGGAACTGCTGAAGAAATGAAGAATTTAACTGGCTCTATTGATTTACTAATTAGTACTTCTTCAGCGGAATTAGATTGGGATTTAGCTTTGAGTTTATTGGGCAATAATGGCGTTTTATGTTTTTTGGGTATTCCTGTTTCTAGTATCAATGTGCCTCTAATCCCTTTAATATTTGGGCAAAAGTCAGTGGTTGGTAGTGTTGTCGGTGGTCGAAGATTTATGCAGGAAATGTTAAATTTTGCGGCTATTAATCAGATTAAACCCAAGATTGAGATTATGCCTCTAAATCAAATTAATGAGGCAATAGATAAAGTTCTTGCTAATCAAGCTCGTTATCGAATTGTCTTAGTGTCTGAGGAAAGATAGAGTCAAACTCAGGGATGAATGCCACTAAAGTAGTCATAATGGAGGTGATAAAAATGTTAAAAAGTAAAAAACTATTGACAGAAGATTTATTGGCAATAGATTGGTCTAAATTCAATTGTCAAGCAATTGTAGATGAGGCAACTGAAGAGTTTAAAATAGTATGCACAATACAGTCAGAATATCCGCACGTAGTAGCACCTATTAAAGCAAAAAAAAGCCAATGGGAGAAGTTGGATGATATCTGGTTCTAACGGATTTTGTGGTCTGTGGAAATTAAGAGAGACAGTTATCCATCGAGACAAAACCTTTCTAATTCGGGAAAGTCAGTAGATCGCAAACTTATGAAAGAATAAGGGTTTGAGCCGATGCTTTTTGTCCCTCTGAGTGCGATCGCCAAAAAGCTGATTCTGCAAGGCTTTCGATATCTGAATTCCGATCGCTGAAACAACTAGCTGATAAGACTTGTAGAAAACTTTGCGATCTACTGAATTTAAGTTGCTGCTACTAGAGCGTGGAAATAGCGTCTATTTGATAATTAATCTTCTAGAGGTAGTTAGTGTGAACAAACAATCCCTCATTACCCCTATATCGCAGTATAAATCAAATGTAAGGAGCTAAAGAGAAGTGTAAGCTGCATTCAATATCAGAACCCTAAGGTTAGATGGGTCAAACCCCTCGTTATCGAGCCATTAAAAAGGAGAGAGAATATGTTTAGAATAATTGATAAATACGGTGATTCAAAAATTTATCAACCCAGGTTAAAAGAGCAGTTTTTTGTCAAAATTTATTCGGAGCCTTTAGAAGATCTTCTCCCCAAACTTAGTGGGATTGCTCTCAAAGTATTTCTGGTCTTAGAAAACATAAATGGCTGGAATGAGAAAGTTGTAGAAATAAATGAGAGTGAAATTGTAGAAGCTACGGGCATGAGTGAAACAGCAGTTAAGGCAGGTCTAGGAGAACTAGAAGAAAGGCAAATTTTTAATCTAAGTTCCTGCTACTAAAGCGTAGAAATAGCGCTTGTTTGACGATTAATTTTCTAGAGGTGGTTAGTGTGAAGAAACAATCCCTCATTACCCCTATCTTAAAAGAACATACTTTCTTAGAGGGGCTGAAGCCAAACTACATCGAACTCTTGAGTGAATGTGCGTCAAATGCTCGCTTTGAAGCTGGTGAGTTAATTTTCCGCCAAGGAGAAGCAGCAAATCGATTTTACCTGATTACATACGGCAAAGTAGCAATAGAAATTACTCCCCCTACAGGTCAGTCGATCGTCATCAAAACCCTAACCGATAATGATGTTCTGGGGTGGTCTTGGCTGTTACCTTCCTATCAATGGCATTTTGATGCCCGAGCATTGCAGTTAACCAGGACGATTGTTCTGGATGCTCGCTGTCTGCGCGGTAAATGCGATCGGGATCCTGAATTAGGCTACAGACTCATGGAGCGTTTCTCCTTCATGATACTAGAAACTCTCCAGTCTACTCAATTGCAACTACTTGACCTTTATGGTCGGCCAACTTAATGTCGGTCTCTTAGCGATTTCTTCTTAACTTAGCAGTGTTCGTTTGAGGATTATAAATTATGATTACTCAAAACAATATTACTGTCGATAAGCGTTTTCAGGCACTTGATACGAGCATGAAACGGTATCAATATAATCAAGATGCTTTAATTGAAATTTTGCATCAAGCTCAGGAAGTTTTCGGTTATCTAGATAAAAAAGTACTACTTTACATCGCTAACGCATTAAATTTGTCCTTTAGTCAGGTTTACGGAGTAGCTACTTTTTATCCTCTGTTTTCATTGAAGCCAAGCTGCGACCATAAATGCCTAGTTTGCAAGGGAACTACCTGTTATCTCAAAGGTGCTAGTGAGTTGTTAGCAGCCATAGAGAAGGAAATAGGCATCCATCCAGGTGAAATCACCGCAGACGGAAAAATCTCTTTGACAACGGCGCGATGTATCGGTACCTGTGGTATTGCGCCAGCGGTAGTATTTGACGGCCAAATATTTGGCAAACAAACTCCTGCAGAGATTTTAGCAAGATTTCGCAAGTGGCTCACATCTCCTTCTGGCGGGGAAAAACAAAATGCTAAAAAGCAGATGCAATCTGCGCAGTA
>JASJDA010000033.1 GCA_030065755.1 Prochloraceae cyanobacterium
ATTGACGCAGAAAATTGATGAGGCTTAAACCATCTTGATTTCTCGCAGCTCTATAAGCAGCAGAGCGAATTGCATATTTACCATTTTGACTTCCTGGAAGATTAATGACTTTGCCGACTTGGGTGAGTATTTCTTCCCCGATGGGGGTGTGCAAGAAGCGATTTAGTTGAATGGGATTGATATTTTGTTGGAGTTGGAGGGCCTTACGCAACTCCGCTTGTTCTGCTGGCTTCATGCGGTTGAGAACTAAATTGAGACTCTCTTCTTCTACCTGGCCTCCTTTAGCAAACTGTTCGAGAGAATCTAGTTCAACAGATATGGAAGCGCCTTCGTAATTAATGATGAGCTTTTCTGCTGCTTCTACGGGGACAGTAATAGCGGGAATAATTGCCAGTAGTAGAGAGGGAACTAAACTAGACCAGAAAAACTTTGGCGGTGGAGTTGGGGGAGATATTTTTCTTTTCATAGCATCTTAAGATCGGATATAAGGTTTAACTATTGGGTTAAGACATTTTCTCAAGTTTTTTCCTGAGCGACCAAAACCTTAGCTTTAGTATGTCCTAACCCAATCGCGTAGCGCCATACTTGGGGGAATTAACTTGACAGCATTTAACTCTAGCCGCTCGCCCCTCTATTTACCTGTCAGGAAACCGATCAAAACTTACGCCACAATTGACAAAAGTTCATAAATCTCTATTTAATCTCCTCTGAATCTAATACTTTTAGGCAATCATTATTAAACCGAATTATTTTTTCCTGGGGTAAAACGGAAAAGGTTAATCATACTTTTTCTTACTTTTTTTCCTACTTTTTCATACTTATAAATTAGCAAAATAGAGAGATAATAAGAGTAGATTTGTTCCCAAACAATTATGATGTCATACCATTTCTCAAAAGTAACTGGAGAGATAAGAAATACTTTTTATTAATAAAAAAAGTTCAAATCCCTCTGTTCCCTATTCCCTATTCCCTATTCCCTGTTCTCTAAGTCTCTCGTTATTTTCGAGAATTGGTATCAGTAGAGGGGATTCCAGCCTTTTACATCCACAGTTTGGTAGCTACGCGCAATCATCACGAAGATGTGGAAAAAACGGGAAAAAAACGCGCTATTAACCGTCGCAAGTTGAATTACGAAGAATTAGAACAAATGCTGAGGGATCCTAATTCTACCGAGTCGATCGTCTTGAAGGAATTATCTAAACGGATTCAAATTCGTCGTCAGAAAGCTTTTCATCCCAATGCTACTCAATATACTCTTCATCCCCTAAACAATGCTATATTTGCCTTCTGGAGACAGAGTATTTATCGGGAACAGAATTAAAGCAGTTATATTCTACCAATTACAAATAATTTGGTAGAATATAAATTATTGTTTGCCAAATCATCAATAAAAAACTATACTTTTACAGCTTGAATTTTACTCAAACGATCGGCAAGATAAGAGTACCAATCTTTCATCCCCTCACCAGTACGTGCCGAAACTTCAAAAATAGTAGCTTGAGGTGCTACCTTTTGAATATTAGCGATCGCTTCTTCTCGTTCAAATCCTACTACTTCAGCAATGTCAATTTTACTAACAATTACTACATCAGCACTCTTGAAAATAGTAGGGTATTTGAGTGGTTTATCTTCCCCTTCAGTCACGCAATGTAAGACCACTCGCGAGTCTTCACCTAGGTCGTAAGCAGCAGGACAAACTAAATTACCTACATTCTCAATAATTAGCAGATCGAGAGCATCTAAGTCTAGTTTTTTTGCGGCTCTTTGAACCATATCAGCTTCTAGGTGACAAACATTACCAGTAGTAATTTGTACTGCAGGAGTGCCAACCGATCGCAACTTTTGTGCGTCTTTATCAGTTTCTAGATCGCCGACAATAACCCCAGCGCGGATATCTTTACCTAAGTCGGAGAAGGTACGTTGAAGAAAAGTTGTTTTACCAGAACCAGGGGAAGATAGTACGTTGAGAACTAATAGTTCTTTTGCTAGAAAATAGCCTCGGTTGCGTTCGGCAAGACGATCGTTTTTCTCTAAAATTGACTGAGCAATTGTTATAGTTTGGCGATTGTTGCCATTATGATGGTGGTGATGGCGATCGTGGTGATGGTCGTGGCGATCGTCGTGAGATTGAGGAGGAGTTTGAGTATGAATGCCAACTTCTCCAACAACGCTGCAGCCGCAATTTTTGCACATAAATTAAGATACCTCCAAAGATACTAGCTCAATTTCTTTTCCAGCAAGGACTTGTTCGCTCAGTTTTCCACACAAAGGACACTCGTATATTGGTTGATTTAACTCGTCTATTGGTTTTATTGGTTGAAAATCTAAGTCACATTTAGAACAATGACAAATGACTGGTACTGTCTCTATTTCTAATTTAGCGTCCTCGGCAATTGTTCCTTTAGTAACTACGTCAAAAGCGAATTCTAATGCTTCTGGGACTACACCGGAGTCTCTACCTATGCGCATTTTTAGCCAATGAATTTGACTTGCACCTTTAGTGTAGGCGCGATCTAAAGCAATATCGAGAGTTTGTGTAATGATGCCTACTTCGTGTGTCATTTTTTTGTTTGTTGTTAATTGTTGCTTTTTACGTTGTTAATAGGTAGACTACAATCAGTAGTTTCAGGCTAAGTATTAACTATTTTTTAATCGTTCAATTTGCTCGATCGCTTCGTTAATAGCGCGTTTGGTAACAGGAGACAATTGTTCGCCGAACTCGAAATTTACTGCAGGTATGAGAATCCACCAAGCAGGAGGTACGTAGTTATATACGGCTTGAGTGAGAGATAGAAGCGATCGCGGATTTGCTGTATGTCCTAAACCAACATTATTAGTAGCAAGAGGTTCGATTTTTTCTACAATTAGAGTCAATGACTCCGATGGATTTGATACTAGCGCATCAACAAAAATTACACTGCTGGAATTAGCTATATCTTCAGCTAGTTCGGGAGTTAATTGGTGGCGACAAAGCGATCGCACGTTTGACCAGCCTTGTTTTGCTACCGCTTCCGATACTAACTGTCCCGCACCGTCATCGCTGCGCAGAGTATTCCCATAGCCAATTACCAACACTTCCGACTTCATGATTTGACCTTGTATATTGCGATGGCGTAGCGCCTCGCCAAAAGCGAGATCGGGAAAAGGACAAAAATCGTTCTTTTCTTCTCGAACCTTTAACCTTTTCCCAACTAACGTCTGCTGCGAACTTTATTAGTTTCGCCAAACCTCATCTAATATCTGACCATCAAATCCTACTAGCTCGATATGGAGTGGCATTTGTCCTACTGCGTGAGTAGTGCAACCCAGACAAGGATCGAAGCTGCGAATACCTGCTTCAACGCGGTTTAGAATATCTTCAGGAATTTGCTTTCCGTGGATGTAATGTTTGGCGATTTGAGCCACTGTTTTGTTCATCGAAATATTATTTTGACCAGTGGCAATAATTAAATTAACTTTTTGAATTAGACCGTTTTCGTCTACTTTGTAATGGTGGAATAATGTACCTCTTGGCGCTTCACTGACCCCCATACCTTCTAGTTGATTAATACCTGCAGTGGCGCGGATGCGTGTGGATGTTATTTCGGGGTCGTCGAGTAGTTGCTCGATCTTTTCTAGAGATGCCAAAATTTCTATTAAACGAGCGTAGTTGAAGTAGAAAGAAGAAGTCGCTACTCTTCCAGCACGATCGCGGTATTCCAACAACTCCCGATCGGCTTCTGTCGCATTCATCCTAGAACAGATATTCAATCTTGCCAAAGGGCCTACTCTATAATTCCCTTCAGGATAACCCCAAGGTTTGTAGTAGGGGAATTTTAGATAAGTACCCTTTTCAACAGCTTCGCCGATAAAATCTTGATAGTTATCTTCGCTAAGATTGTCAGCAACAATGTTACCGTCGCTATCAGTTACGCGAATTTTTCCTTCGTAGTGTTCCCAAGCGCCATCGTCATCAACTAATCCCATGAATAGAGAAGGGAAATTACCAAAGACATTTGTTTCTTCTGGATATTTATCGAGAACTTCTTTGAATATATCGAGGTTCTTTTTAATAGTCGTAAAAGATTCGGGGAGGCGATCGCGTATCCAAGTGCGCATTTCTTCTGTGAGAGGAAATTCCATGCCTCCTGGAACTATCCCTCTGGAATGAATCTTTCTATCTCCTAAAAATTCTATTATTTTTTGACCGAATTGTCGCAGACGAATGCCACCTCTTGCTAATTCTGGCTCGGCTTCCATCAAGCCAAAAATGTTGCGTTTTTCTGGATCGTAATCCCATCCTAATAAAAAGTCGGGGCTGCACAAATGAAAAAAGGCAAGAGAGTGAGACTGAACAATTTGGGCAGCATTAATCAATCTTCTCAGTTTTTTTGCTGCGGGAGGTATGGTTACAGCCTGAATTTTTTCTACTGTTTTAGAAGATGCTATTAAATGGCTTACAGGACATATACCGCAAATTCTCGCTGTAATCCCCGCCATTTCCCACATGGGGCGACCTTCGCAAAATTTTTCAAACCCTCTATATTCACTGACGTGAAAGTGAGCATTCTCCACTTCACCTCGATCGTCTAAATAGATCGATATTTTTCCATGGCCGCCAATGCGACTAACTGGTTCAATTAAAATTTTATCAGACATTTAGGTCCTCCTTTTTTTGTTAGTTAGTTATTCTCATTTTTCGATTTCCAATTCTTAATTACCTACCCACTACACCAGTTGTCATACATCGCTTCCATTGCTTCTGGATAGTCCTCGCAGTATTCTTCAAAAAAGGTTTTTTCTAGTTTTTTAGCTTGCTGGTGTGCTGCTTCGATTTGAATTTCTTCAACTGCGTGCCAAGCTGTTATACAATCAGAAGATGTATGCCCTTTTTCCTGACATATTCGGCGAGCCTCTTCAACTGCTTTTTCGATTTCTCGTTCTAAAATTACTTCTTTAGGTTGCTCTACAAAATTGCTTTTTTCTAAAATGTCAGTAAAAGAAATAATTCCTAGCAGTTTCTCTTGAATTACAGGAGCGCAACGTATGCCCGTACGAATTAACAAACGGGCTGCATATTCCACTCCTAGATCGGGATTGACCACTATACAAGGCTTGGTCATAATTTGGTAGACGCGCATTTTATTGGGGTCGAGTCCAAATGCGGCTACTTTCTCGATAATATCTGTATCAGTGACGATGCCATATGCGTCCTCATCGTGGCGGCGATCGACAATTAAAGCCCGCAAGCCCCTTTGTCTCATAATTTTAACGGCGAAAGCTACTTTCGCCGAGCCAGGAATACAGATCGCATCTTGGGTCATTATCTCTGCTACTTTCATCTTTAGTTTGTAGTTAGTAGTTAGTAGGTGGTAATCTTTTAATGGATAACTACTAACTAATAACCTTTAGCCAAACTTAATCATTTCTCTTCCTTCCATCACTGGTAGTTTGTTATTTAGTAATGGTTCGATCGCTGCTTTTATTCTCTCTGCTTCTGGAGGACAACCAGGAATAAATAAATCTACGGGGACTACTTCGTGGACTGGCATAACGCGATCGAGCAATTTAGGTAATATTCCTTCATCATCGTATGGAGATTGAGGATTGAGATCGGCAAGTTCCCAATAAGTTCTTTTCAAAACAGGTTCGGCACTGCCGTATTTATTCCGCAACCCCGATACGTTAGAAGTTACCGCACAATCTCCTAAAGAAATGAGTAATTTAGTATTTTTTCTGACTTGGTGAATAAATTCTAAGTGTTCTTCATTTCCAATTGCTCCTTCTACCACGCAAACGTCCACATTTTCGGGATATTCTTTGCGATCGACAAGGGCTGGAGAATATACCACGTCTACATATTGTGCTAAGTCAAATAGCCATTCGTCGGTGTCTAAAAAGGACATGTGACAGCCCGCACAGCCAGCTACCCAAATTGTGGCAAATCTTATTTTTTTCATTGTTAGTTGTTAATTGTTAGCTATTACCTCTGTAAAAACGTTTTGCGGTCAGTTTCTCGACCTGACTTTTTTCATTTACTCAATTAGTTGTTGGATCTTTTCTACGACGGGATCCATCTAGCTATCTATTGAATTTAAGCACCATCTCAGCCTGTCATTACTGGTTCTTTACCTTCTAATAATGCTTCGATCGCTCCTTCAACTAAGCGACAAAATCTACCTTGTCTGCTAATTCGATCGTTCAGTTGTCTGGGTCGATAAAAGACATGTGACAGCCCGCACAACCAAATAGCCAAACTGTAAAGAATCTTATCTCGTCCATTGTTTTTTCTCTCGAGCAGTACTCAAGAATTCTAAACTGCCGCGATCGCGTTTCATTACTGCTACTGGGGTGCTTTTATGGAAAATTGACCCTGTAGGACAAGCATTGACGCATTTACCGCAGGAGGTACAAGCGTCTACTTCTCCCCAAGGCTGATTTAAGCCCGAAATTATTTTACATTCTTCGCCGCGATGAGCTATGTCCCAAACGTGCGCGCCTTCTACTTCGTCGCACACGCGCACGCAGCGAGTACAGAGGATACAGCGGTTGTGATCGATACCAAACTGGGGATGAGAGATATCTACTGGTTTGTCGGGGAAGCGGTAGGAAAAACGACAATGCTCCATACCGACTTCAACGGCTAAATTTTGCAATTCGCAGTTTCCATTAACCACGCAGACAGAGCAAACGTGGTTTCCTTCGGCGAATAATAGTTCCATATTCATGCGCCGATATTCTTTTAATTTAGCCGTATTGGTCCTAACTACCATCTCTTCAGCCACTTCGGTAACGCAAGCAGGTAGTAGTTTATTGATTCCTTCCACTTCTACCATACACATCCGACAAGCACCAATATCTGAAACCCCTTCTAAATGGCACAAAGTGGGTATATAAATACCTGCTTCCTGTGCGGCTTTGAGGATGGTCAAGCCTTCCTCAACTGCCACATAAATGTCATTAATTTTTAAGGTTTTTACTGCCATGTATACTCCTTGTTAATTTTCTAATTAGATTTGGTACGGGTCAGACGAACCGCAATTGCTTTATACTGGGGACACTTAGACTGAGGATCTAAGTGAGGTCCAGTAACTCGGTTGGCATGGGTTTCTGGGTAGTGGAAGGAAAGAAACAGGGTACCAGGAGCGATCCGCCTCGATCTTTTCGCTTTAACGGTGGTAGCGCCCCAGCGACTTTCGAGGTTAACCTTTTCTCCGTCGGAGATCGCTGCGCTGCTGGCATCTTGAGGATGAATTTCGAGAACATCTTCGGGAACTATTTCTTGCTGGGGGGTGCGGCGGGTCATAGTACCGACATTGTAATGATCTAATAGCCGTCCGGTAATCAGCAAAAAAGGGAATCCTTCTATCCCGTGTTCGGGGCTTGGTTCGTAGTCGATAGTAACCAGTTTGCCCTTACCCCTGAGAAAACCATCGGCGTGGACTGTTTCAGTTCCCTGATGTTCTGGCGAAGGGCAAGGCCATTGTAGCCCATCTCGATCGAGTCGATCGTAACTAACGCCGCCAAAGAGTTGGGGCGCTACTTTGGCGATTTCGTCCATCACTTCTGCGGGGTTTTGGTAGTTCCAACTAGCGCCCATGGCGATCGCCACGTCGCGAATTGCTTCCCAATCGGGTCGCGCTTCTCCTGGTGGCGGTACTGCAGGTTTAACGTGCTGTATGCGACGCTCGCCATTAGTAAAGGTGCCTTCTTGCTCTAGCGCGCCTGCTGCGGGTAAAATTATGTGGGCGTAGCGGGCAGTTTCAGAGAAGAATAACTCCTGAACCACCAGAAAATCTAGCCTAGAGAGAGCTTTTCTTACCTGGGTTTCGTTTGGGTCGCTTTGAACCACATCTTCCCCTTGTATCCAGAGAGCGCGAATTTTACCTTCGGCAGCCGCTTCGATCGCTTCTGGAATCGTCAGTCCTGGCTCTTCTGGCGGAACTGAACCCCAAAGCTTTTGCAAGCGTTGGCGCAGTTCTGGGTTATTCAAGGGCTGATACCCAGTTATGAGGTTGGGCATACCGCCCATATCCGCATTTCCCTGGACGTTGTTTTGTCCCCGCAAGGGCAACATCCCCGCACCAGGTTTTCCGATGCTTCCCGTAAGCATACCCAGGTTGCACAGGGTCATTACTGAAGCAGTGCCTTGGGTTAATTCGGATAAGCCTAGACCGTGTACGAATAGAGTGGGGCCACAACTGCCGATTAAACAACCTGCTTTGCGGATTTTCTCCGATTCAACTCCGGTAAGTTTTGCTACTCGATCGAGGGACAAGTTTTTGGCGAAAGTACGGAATTCCTCATAGCCTTCGACCCGATCGCCCAGATAAGCTAGATCGCTGAAGTTTTCTTCTATTAACACTTTGGCTATGGCGTTAAATAAAAGGACGTTGGTGCCAGGAAGCAATTGTAGGTGTAAGTCGGCGTACTCTGCTAGTTCAATCCGGCGAGGATCGATTACCACCAGAGGCGTGCCGTTAAGTACAGCTTGCTTGATTCTTGCTCCAACTATCGGATGAGCCTCGGTAGGATTCGCACCAGCGATGACAATGCAGTTAGCTTGCTCAATATCCACATAGGATGCAGAGGCTGCACCTGCTCCAGTAACGGTTCGCAGTCCTAGGGCGGTGGAGGAGTGGCAAACTCGCGCGCAGCAATCTACATTATTAGTACCGATCGCAGTGCGGAAAAGTTTCTGCAACAGGTAAGCTGCTTCGTTGGTGGAACGGGACGAGCTAAAAGCACCCAGAGCATCTGGAGTGTATTGCTGGCTTATTTCCAGCAGTTTGCCGGCGATCGTCTTTATGGCTTCATCCCAAGATATGGGTTGAAATTCCTCTCCTACCCGCTTCAATGGCTCGGTAAGGCGGTCTGGAGAGTAATGGTAGCTGTGAGCGTACCTTCCCTTAACGCAAAGGTGCCCCCGATTGACGGCGGCATCTTCTACACCCCCAATGCGCAACACCCGACCTCTAGCAGATTCCACTTGCACGCGACAGCCAACGCCACAATAGCCGCACACAGTTTGGGTAATTGAGTCTGCGGGAGTTGGATCGAGGCGATCGCGATCGCTAATGGCTGCGGTAGGACAAAGATCTACGCAAGCCCCGCAAGCCACGCAAGGGCTTTCTACAAAGCTTTCTCCTGCTCCGAAAAGCAGGTTGGTAGAGGGACCGCGACTGCCGATGCCGTAAACAAACTGTCCTTGAATTTGCTCGCAGGTATTTAAGCAGAGCCTACAGTTGATGCAGAGGTCGGGATCGAAGCGTAAATAGGGATGGCTGTCGTCTACTTTGGAGCCATTAGTAGCAGCAGGAATTTGCAAATCGTAGTCTTTGAGTAATTCAATAAACTGGCTTTCCTTGCCTTTGTCCTGAAATCTCGCTCCTTTACCGCCATCTAGGTAAAGAGAGAGAAGTTCCCGCCGCAAAGCTTCTAACTTAGAGGTATGGGTTTTTATTTCCATTCCAGGTTGTATTTGGGTGTGGCAAGCAGCCGCTGGCCGCTTACTTCGGTTGGTTTCCACCAAGCACATGCGGCATCTCCCTTCTGGCTCCATTCTTTCGTCGTAACAAAGAGTGGGAATTGTAATACCGTTCCGTTTGGCCGCTTCCAGAATCGTCTCGTCGTTCCTAATTTCAATACTTCGTCCGTCAATTTTTGCTTGCTGTGAATTCATTACCCCCCTCCTGCTGTAAAAATGCGATCGCCAAAATGCTCGATTATCTGACGCATCGGGCCTGTTATATATTGTCCGAAGGCACACAAGCTGGCTTCTTCCATGACTTCAAAAAGTCCCTCTAGTTGCGCTCGGCATTTGGGATCGGCGCTTTGATTTCGCACTAAATTCCAAGCTTTTTGGGAACCTAAACTACAAGGGACGCACTTGCCGCAGGACTCGTCCATCATAAAGCGGAGCCAGTGTTCCAATAAGGCTGAATAGTCCGTACCTTCTAATAGGGCTACCATCCCGCCGTGTCCTAACTGGATCCCCCTTTCTGCCATAGCCCCGTAGCAGATAGGAACGTCCCACTCTTCGGGCAGCAATAAACTGCCCATAGGTCCTCCTAACAGCAAAGCTTCGATCGTTTTTCCCCCTGCACCTCCACCTGCCTCTTCTATTACCTGGCGTACAGTAGTTCCAAACTCTACCTCCACGATGCCAGGAGAGGCAAAACCGTGGTTCAAGCACAGAGCTTTGCTGCCGGAACTGTAAGCAGTACCCGTTGCTGCATAAGCTTCGGCTCCTTTCTTGACGATCGCGGAGATATTTACTAAGGTCTCCACGTTATTGACTACTGTCGGCTTGCCATATAGCCCTGCTTCTACGGGATAGGGCGGCTTGATGCGCACTTCTCCCCGCAGCCCTTCAATGGCGTTGAGCATGGCAGTTTCTTCGCCGCAAACGTAACTGCCCATACCAGGGAAAACCGAGATTTCAAAGGAAAAATTGCTTCCCAGTACTGAAGATCCCAAAATTCCTGCGTCTTGCGCTTCGGCGATCGCCTCCTGCATCCGCTTAATTGCTGTAGGGTATTCCGAACGAATAAAAACGATCCCTTGGCTAGCACCTACCCCATAGCCGCACAACAGCAGACCTTCGATAACGCCGTGGGGGTCGTTTTCCATTAGGACGCGATCGATAAAAGAACCTGGATCGCCTTCGTCCCCGTTGGCGATCGCGTAGCGAGTTTCCCCAGGACATTCGGCGCAGCGCCGCCATTTAGTTCCTGTAGGAAAACCTGCCCCCCCTCTTCCTCTTTCTCCAGACCTTTCTACTAGCGAAAGTAGCTCTTCTGGAGAGCTTTGCAGGGCTTGGGCTAAGGCGGAATAGACTCCTGCCGATCGCGCTTTTTCCAGGCTAGAATAATTAGCCCCTGCCCGTTTGGTTACTGTCGGTTCGGGAGCGAGGCAGCGCACGGATAAGGGCGGTGTTTCTGCTGTGG
Source organism: Prochloraceae cyanobacterium (assembly GCA_030065755.1). GTDB lineage: Bacteria > Cyanobacteriota > Cyanobacteriia > Cyanobacteriales > JASJDA01 > JASJDA01. The sequence continues at coordinate 10,929 of JASJDA010000033.1, forward strand.
CTGGGGTTTTCTCTCCTGCTACTAAAGCTGTGGCTTGTTGGCTACAAATTACTTCATCCTGAGCAGTCAATAAAGTAGGGGAGCGATCGCAATAACCCAAGCAGTAAGCAGCTTTACAGTTTTTGCGTTTTTGTAGTTCTTGCTGTAACTCTTCTGCTCCCGCCAGCATACAGGAAGTCCCCTGACAAACTCGAATCGCCTCGCGATCTTCGTGCAGATCGCTGTAATAAGAAATTACACTTTTGACCGTAGCTTCTGGAAGTGCTACTTGTCCTGCTAGTTCTCGGATCTCTGATGCTTCCAAGGGATGAGATTTTGACTGCAGGCGATCGCGGATCCGTAACAGAGGCGAAACTTCTCCGTGATGAGTTTCCCAATATCTTCTCAGAGATTTCATGTTTTTAATTATGTTTTTTAGGTTTTAAAAAGTTGTTTAATGAGGTACTTTTTCCGATCTGTGCCGATCGATTTGGTCTCGATCGTGTTTGCGTAATGGTCTTTTATAGGCTCTACTCAAAATAAAACCTACTAATAACAGACCTGATGCTACATAAAGTGCCAGGTTGCAAGTTCCAGTTGCCTGCTTCATCCAGGCAAAAATAAACGGACCAACCACTCCAGCCGCACCCCATGCCGTCAGCATAGTGCCATAGATTCTGCCAATATTTTTAGAGCCAAAAGCGTCAGCAGCAAAAGCTGGCATAGTGGCAAAACCACCTCCATAACAGGCTAGGAGATAACAAGCAACAACTGCGAATAAATAATAGCTATTGATTTCTGGAATAATCAAATAAAGAACAGCCTGGCTGAGAAACATAATCGAAAAAACAGTTTTTCTGCCAATAGCATCGGATATCCACGCCCAAAAAAGTCTGCCCAGACCGTTAAAAATAGAGGCAATAGCAACTACAAATCCGCCAGCAGCATCAACAGCAATTAACATTTCTTCTGGAGATAAATTGCTTTGTCCGATCGCTGGACACAGATCCCTAGCTAGAGGAGAAAGCTGAGAGATTAAGCCAATACCTGCGGTAACGTTCAAAAACAGCATTGCCCACAGCATCCACCATTGGGGAGATTTAGTTGCTTCTGAGAAACCATATGATTCAGCGTGAGAAGTTGCTAATTCTGATTTGGGAGTGAAATTTGCTGGCTGCCATCCAGAAGGAGGATTTTCAAACAATTGAGCCGCTAATACTACCAGAATTAAAAAGATTGCTCCCCAGATATAAAGAGTATTAGGCACTCCCCAAGTTATTATGTTAGCTGGAGCAATTAAACCCATAAAAAATGCTCCGGCACCAAATCCCATGACGGCTAAACCCGTTACCAAACCTCTTTTATCGGGAAACCAGCGAATTAGAGTGGCGATCGGGGTGACGTAACCAAAACCGTTGCCCAAGCCTCCCAACACTCCATAACCCAGGTAGAGAATAATTATATTCTGCATCTGGATGCCGACTCCGCCAATGATAGTGCCCAACCCAAATAGAATTCCACCTATAGTGGCGACCAACTTGGGGCCTTTTTTATCTACAAGTATTCCTCCAAATGCTGCGGCAATACCAATTATGCCGATGCAAATCATAAAAGTAGCAGAAGTTGCCACTTCATCCCAACCTTGATTGGCAACTAAGTCATTTTTAAATACGCTCCAGCTATAGACTGTGCCCAAACAGAGTTGAATGACGATGGCAGCAATGGCGATAAACCATCTTTTACTTTCTAAGTTGCGATCGACAATGTTAATGTTCATAGTTACTTTCCTCCTCTTTTGAGGATTTCAGAGGAAGTTTGACTTTTCCTCTGGCTTAAGGATTTGACCGTAACTCTTTCTCGATCGGATCGGTATTATTTCCTATGTCTCTTAAATTAATTCTAAATACTCTTCGCGGAAATAGCGCAAAGTACTTAAAACTGGATTGGGCGCACTTTGTCCCAACCCGCACAAACTCATATCTCTAACCATGTGACACAGTGCTTCTAATTTGTCTATATCTGCTATATTTGCTCGTTTGTGGTAAATTTTATCGAGTATTTCGTACATTTGTACCGTACCCGCACGACAGGGAACGCATTTACCGCAGGACTCCTGTTGGCAAAATTCCATGTAAAATTTGGCAACATCTACCATGTTGGTGTTGTTGTCGATAACGATTATGCCCCCAGAACCCATGATGGTGCCTAACTCTCTTAGGTGTTCGTAGTCTACAGGAGTATCTAAAGCATCAGCAGGAATGCAACCCCCTGATGGCCCGCCTGTTTGCACGGCTTTAACTACACCGCCATTAGATACGCCGCCGCCCATTTCTTCGACTATTTGCCGCACTGTAGTACCCATGGGTACTTCAATTAAACCAGTATTTTTGACTTTGCCAGTGAGAGCAAATACTTTTGTCCCTTTACTTTTTTCCGTACCTATGCTTCTGTACCAATCTCCTCCTTCGCGGACGATCGGGGCTATATTGGCGAAGGTTTCGACGTTGTTAATCAGGGTAGGACATCCCCACAAACCCGATTCTGCTGGATAGGGAGGACGAGGACGAGGATTGCCTCGTTTTCCCTCTACGGAGGCAATTAGAGCCGTTTCTTCCCCGCAAACAAAAGCCCCCGCACCTACTCGAATATCGATTTTGAAGTCAAAGGGAGAATCAAAGATTTGACTGCCGAGGATGCCTAGTTTTTTGGCTTGTTTTATCGCTTTTTGCAGGCGATCGATGGCCAGGGGATATTCAGCGCGAATATAGATGTAGCCACTATTGGCACCCACTGCATAGGCAGCGATCGCCATTCCTTCTAAAACTCTGTGAGGGTCGCTTTCTAATACTGCCCGATCCATGAAAGCACCTGGGTCGCCTTCGTCGGCGTTACAGATCACGTATTTTTGCTCTCCTGACATTTTGGCTACTGTCGCCCACTTCAACCCAGTGGGATAACCAGCACCGCCCCTTCCTCGCAAACCACTATGACTTAGTTCGTCTATGACTTCATTTGGACTCATCTCGTAGATGACCCGATATAGTGGCTGATAGCCTCCAGCAGCGATATACTCTTCAATCTTTTCTGGATTGATTTTGCCGCTATTTTCTAAAACAACGGGCATCTGACGGGTGAAGAAGGGATGATTGGCATTTCCAGTTTTTGCTGTTGCCTCTTCCCCTTTTAGCACGGCTACGATCGAAGCTGCATCTTCAGGTTTAACTTGTTCGTAGAGAGTTCCTGCAGGTTCGACTTGTACCAATGGTCCGCGACCGCAAAATTTCATGCAGCCTACCTTGGCTACTTCTACTGTCTCCTGCAAGCCCGCTTCTTTTACTGCTATTTCGAGCTTATCTTTGACAGCAGAGGAGTTCGAGGATATACATCCTGCTGCATTGCAACAATGGATGCGGATTTTTTTAGCACTATTACGCTGTTTTTCTCCGATCTCTACGAGTTCTTTTAAATCCATTTTTTATATCCTCCCACTCAAACTGGCAAACAATTTTTTACTTTTTCGAGTACGTCAGATGGTATTTGTTTACCGCACACTCTGCCGTCGATAACTGCTGCTGGTGCAATACCACAAGCACCTATACATCGTGCCGTCATCAGAGAAACTTTGCCATCGGGCGTGGTTTCTCCTGGACGCAGGTTGACATCTTCTTCTAAGACTTTGAGCAGTTCGTCGGCACCTTTAACGTAGCAAGCAGTTCCCATACAAATGACGAATGTATGCTCGCCCTTCGGTTTTAGCTGAAAGAGATGGTAAAAGGTGGCCACTCCATAGACTCGACTGAGTGGCATTTTTAGTTTTTGGGCAACGTATTTCAATACTTCTTCTTCTAGATAGCCGAAGATTTCCTGGGCTTTATGCAGTATTTCAATCAACGCATCTTGATGATATTGATGGCGTTTTATAGCGTTTTCTAATACTTTGAAGCGCTTATCTTCAACAGATTTGTTATCCTTGCGATCGACATCTACAGATTGCATAGAATTTTCAGATCAAAGTGTTCTAATTTGAGGCTTTTGCTCGCTCGGAGTAAAATTTAGCTAATTTTACCAAGTATTTTTTTTTACTACTTGTCTTTATTAACCCTATTTATATTGTTATTCTTGAGTTTTTCCCATCCCGAACAATTTTATTATTCTTTATTCTTTCCTTAACGAAGGCGTAACAGGTTTTCTAGTAGTTTTTTTCTGATTCATTCTAGTAGCTAGTAAAAATTTATAAAAATTATCAAAAAGTAATCTAGTAACACAAAAAAGATAAAAAATCTATTGCAGATTTCCTACTACTCATTACATCTTTTACTGTGAGGTAGGAAAAAGACAAACAAAAGGGAACTTTATTCACAAACTTTGAGTCAATAATTAATGTAGAACTAAATATTGTTTAGATAATTAATGCAAATGAGTGCATATTCCCTTGATTCTGCTTTGAGACAGTTAGCGACGGCTTCTATTAGTGGGTATCAAAAATACATCTCTCCCTACAAAGGATTTCGTTGCGCTCACAGAGCTTTATACGGGGGTGAATCTTGCTCTGAATATGTCAAAAATGTAATTGCTAGACGGGGATTAGTAACAGGTATTAAATCCTCCCGTGAAAGATTTAGAGAGTGTGCATATGCTTATAATATACTGAGCGATCGACTGCCTAATTTACAAAATCATCCTACCACTACTTACGGCTTGTGCGACGGACAAGATGATGTAAAAATTTGCTGTTGTGCTTTCGATGCTTGTCCTTGTAATGGCATGAAAATAAACGAATAAATTCCAAGAAAGTTAGGTTTTAAAAACCTCTAATTAAGGTGTGAGGAGATAAGAAGAAGTTTTTCTAGGAAATAGAGAGTGAAAAATGTAAGATAATTTGGCTCGAAATTATTTTTGAATTTAATAATCCCACGGCTCGATCTGTGGGATTATTAAATTATACCAACTAAATCTAAAAAGTTAGAGTAGATTAACAATAGGCTGCGATCTGGGCTATTAAAATCGAACTCTCCGATATATCTTGCCAGTCAGCTAACTATCTTAGATTATAAAAATGATTGGGATAATATTTTTGTCGAGTCTCAAGAGAATTATCAAAGGAATTTTTATTTTAGTAACTATTTTCTTACTTAGTGGTTTTAGTTCTCAAAAACCTATTATCGTAGATACTGATATGGCTGTCGATGATTGGGGAGCGATACTTTATCTGGTAAACCACCCTCAAGCAGATATTCGCGCTATTACGGTAACGGGAGTAGGAGAAGCACATTGTCAACCAGGTACTAGAAATGCTCTCAACTTATTGAAGTTAGCAGGAGTGGAGGAGGGAGATATTACTGTTGCTTGTGGAGATGAAGAACCAAGTGACGGATATAGAGAATTTCCTTTAGAATGGCGCGATGCTGTAGACTCTTTAGAAGGAATAAAAATTCCCAATAATCCTCAAAAACCTTATCCACAAGATGCGGTAGATTTAATCATTACTATATTAGAAAATTCAGATAAGCCTGTAAATATTCTTGCTTTGGGGCCTCTTACTAACTTAGCAGAACTTTTAGAAACAAATGAGGCGATCGCAAATAAAATTAATCGCATTTATATTATGGGTGGTGCTGTTCGGGTTAAAGGAAATATAATCGTTCCTGGATTTACTGACGATCTTAAAAATGAAGTTGCTGAGTTGAATATATATGTAGATCCAATAGCAGCACAAAAAGTATTTAGATCTAACGTACCGATTACTTTAATTCCTCTAGATGCTACTAATTACGTTCCAGTTACCAAAGATTTTACTAACAAATTGAAGCAGAATGCTACAACTGAAGAAGCAAAATTTATCAGTCAAGTTTTTGACAAAATACAGCCGATGTTAGATTCTGGGAAATATTATTTTTGGGATGCTGTAGCAGCAGCTACTATGATAAACAAAGATTTTTGTAACTACGAAAACCTAAAATTAGACGTAATTGTCGATTATACTGATGACGAAGATTCTATTCGAGATTTACCATCTTTTTCTCAGATACTTGAAAATGGAAAAATGCGCCGCCAGTTAGATCCTTATAAAAGCGGACAAACCATAATATCGGAAAATGGTAAAGCAATTGAAGTTTGTACTAAAGTCAATAGAGAGCGGTTTAATGATGACTTTATACAAATAATTAATCGAATAGCGATCGCTTTCGGCTTGAGAAATTTTTGACAAATCTGGTAACGCTTTCTTGCTTGCGATCGACTGGATCGACAGGTCTTTTTTGAGTGCGCTTGCGACTCAACCAACCATCGATCGAAATAGTATTATAACCAACTCCAGCTAATAAAATAAACAAAGTTATATTGTAGATAAGTTGATTGGCTGCTGTATCCCAGTCTTTTATTATGGTGATACCATACATTAGCATCACCATCAGACAGAAACAAGCAATTAAAGCACTCCTGGTAAATAAACCTATAGTTATCAGTAGTCCGACAATTAACTCTACTGGGGGGACTATAGCAGCATTAATTCTCACCAGTATTTCAGGAAGAAATGAATCCTGCATCCTTTCCACCATTGCATTCATGAATCCTGGTATATTGCCAATTTTGCCAAACCCTATATTGAAATAGCCTATACCTACTACAATGCGCAGCAAGGTGTATGCTGCAACAATATCCCTCGTCCTCAGCCCGATGTGGGCTTTATTTCCACTCATCTAAAGAATTCCGAACATTATATATTCACAATGTTAGAAAATATTTATAAAATAAATATTACAAAGTTTTTTGACTCCCACTTAAACGTCTCGATCGTGAGGTAGCTAAATGATAATTAGATCTTTGTGGAGAGCTAGTAAAATAGAAAGCCTTCAACCTCCCTACAACACCATTCATCTTAAAGTATTTTATCCAGCAGAAGAATCGCAAGGCAAAAAACAGATTTTTCCTTCTGTAAATAAGGAAAAAGCACCTTTCCCAGTAGTAATTTTTTTTAGTGGAGGAAATTGCAATTTAGAGAATTATCAATGGCTGGCTGTGGAATTGAGCAAAAGAGGAACGATCGCAGTATTATTTAACTGGGTTGGAGAAGTTTTACCTGGTTTGGTTGGGCTGATTCCTGGAGTTAATCTAGCTATTCGCAAACCCGATGTTTACGGGACTACTCCTACAGCGATCGCTTTACCGTCGATTTTAAATGAGTTAGAAAATTTAAATTCTCAAGGTGTATTAGCTGGTGCGATCGACTCAGAAAAAATCGTTTTAGGAGGACATTCTGGAGGTGGTAGAGTTGCTCTAGAAAATGCCGATCCTTCATTTTTTCCTACAGTAAAAGCTGCTTTTGCTTATGGCGCGCACTCAGCAGGTAGATTAGATTTAGGATATGAGCCAGAAACTTTTTTAAGTTTGCCATCTTCTTTACCCATGTTGTTGTTGGGAGGAAGTCTTGATGGAATAATGGCTAATGCTAGTAATAGCTATGGTGTTAGTGAATGGGAAACTCCATACACCCCAATTATACGAACCTTTAAAGAAGCTATTTCTTCTAAAAGAAATGACGTTTATTTGGCGATCGTAGAAGGGGCGAGTTCCTACTCTATTTGCGATCGCAAAGATTCTACTTTCAGTATATCTGATACAGATTTTACACCTACTCGATCGACTGCAGAAATTCATTCTTTTCTCGCAGAAATTATTAGTTTATTTATCGATTATCACATTCGACAAGAAATTTCAGCATTTCAAAAACTTAGCGAATTACTAACCACTGACAATCCTATAATTGCTCATTTCGATCGCAAGTAATAAACGAATCTGACGATCGCAGATAACACTATTTATCGATCGCTATTAACGATAGAGACGCTCAGGGGTTTTTTGCAAAGTCGTTTTAGAGAAAACGATCGATCGCGCAGTCCGATCGCCAACTAAATAGGTGTGAAGCCAGCTAAGCAACACCAGCAAACGACTGCGATAACCAGGGAGATAAACGAGATGAACCCCCAACCACATAAACCAGCCTAGAAAACCCCCAAATTCAAATGGTCCTATTTTACCTACACCGCTATAGGATCCAATAATTGCCAATCTACCCTTATTAAAATATTTAAAACGTTGTGGTTTCTTGCCTTGTAGGTGACGCTTGATATTTTTAGCGACAGCAACTCCCTGCTGAAGTGCTTCTGGTGCGACTCCAGTCAGTGGCTTGCCCCTTTGTTCCACGTAAGCTAAATCGCCGATCGCGTAAACATTCGATCGCCCTGGTAACTGGAGAGTAGGATTGACAATTAACTTGCTTTTGGCTGTAATAAATAGTTTCTCTGAGATAGTAGGATAAACAGCTTCCATACCAGCTGTCCACACTACGGTTGCTGCTGGAATAGATTCACCATCGTGGAGGTATACTCCTCCTCGGATAACTCGACTGACTTTTGCATTCAAATGAACTTTGACCCCCATCTGAAGCAATCGTTTATAAGTATAATTTCCTAGTTTTTGCGGCAGATCTGGCAATAGCCGATCGCTCGATTGCAGTAATATAATTCGCCCTTGGCGCAAATCCAGTGTAGGATAATCTTTAGCCAGTACTTTGAGAGACTCGCTCAGAGCCCCTGCTACTTCTACACCTGTACCCCCACCACCGACGATCGCGAATGTCAGTAGGTGTTCTCTAGAAATTGGATCTGAGTGTTGTGCTGCCTTCTCAAAGCAAGAAAATATCCGCTCGCGCAACGCGATCGCTTCTCCTAAATTTCTCATCGAGAAGGCATATTCAGAAGCCCCAGGAATACCTAAAAATTGGGTTTGACTCCCAGTTGCCAAGACCAGATAATCGTAAGTAATTGAGGTATTATCGGTTTTGATTACTTTGTTGGCAAAGTCGATATGCTCGACTTCAGCCATTAGGAAACGAATATTGGGCGACGATCGCACAATAGTCCGAATGGGGTAAGCAATTTTTTCTGGTTCTATCTGAGCTGTTGCTACTTGATACAGTAGAGGGACAAAAGTTTGATAGTTATTGCGATCGATTAGCATTACTTCCACTCCCGATCGAGCTAAAGATTGGGCTGCTTGCATTCCTCCAAATCCAGCCCCAACGATCGCAACTCGCTGGCGTTTTTCTAATTGTTGTCCGTTAGTGCTATTATTACTCTTTAACATCCACAAATATAATCCTTTGTCAAGGATTTTTTGATTAAATTTATTAAGTATCTATAAATACATAAATAATCTTAACATTTGTTTTCATTAATACGGGTTAACTTTTGTGGCGACATTTTTCTCTTATGGTTGCTACGAATCGATCGTCCTATGTAATAGCAATTCTCGAAAATAACAAGAGACATAGGGAATAGAGGGATTTGAGCTTTTTTAATTAATAAAAAGTATTTTTTATCGCTTTGCTCGAAGTCAGAAGTGTGAAGTCAGAACGTCCTCCAGCACAAACCTTTTAAACCAATGATTTAGTGATAGCTTAATGGTTTGTATAAGTAGTTGGAGCTAATTAAAGTTAGCTGATAAAGAAACAGAAAAGAGTTTTAGCTTTGTTAATGGTTTTTTATACAGGGTCATTTATTTATGTTCCCCCTTCTCAACATGTGACTCTTGCCTATTGCCTATTCCCTTTTGCCTTTGAACTAACATATTCTAGGTAATTGTTCCCCACTCAATAAATCGACGATGCGACTGGCTCCGATCGTACTTTGCATAGTCACCAGACCGATATTGTTGCTGCTAACTTCAGTAACGCTGCCAATTTGACAAGCAAAACGATCGCGCGATCGCATAATTTCTAAAGCCTTTTGAGCCGCATTTTCCCGCACAAAAGCGACCAACCTACCCTCATTAGCAACATAAAGAGGGTCGAAACCTAAAATCTCGCACGCACCTCGTACGTCTTCTCGTACTGGTATTTTATTCTCGTCAATTTCCACCCTAACCCCTGCACTGCTAGCAATTTCATTTAAAGCACTTGCTAACCCTCCACGAGTTAAATCTCGCAGACAGTGGATTTCTATACCAGCCTCAATTAGTTCTAATACAAGAGAAGCAAGAGGTGCAGAATCGCTTTCAATAGTCGTCTCGAATTCTAAACCCTCTCTCAGAGCCATAATAGCAATACCGTGACGACCCAGATCCCCATTGAGCAAGATTATATCTCCTGGTTTAACACTTCCAGGAGCGATCGCGCGATCGTGTTCGACTATTCCCACCCCAGCAGTGTTGATAAAAATACCGTCGCCTTTACCTCTATCCACTACCTTAGTATCTCCAGTGACGATCTTTACTTTAGCTTCTGATGCGGCTTGTTGCATCGATCGCACCACTCGCCAGAGAGTTTCCATGGGTAAACCTTCTTCTAGGATAAACCCGACACTCAGATAAAGAGGACGGGCCCCACTCATAGCTAGGTCATTTACGGTCCCGTGAATTGCTAAAGAACCAATATCACCACCAGGAAAGAAGAGAGGATTAATTACGTAGGAATCAGTAGTAAAAGCAATTTTACCAGGATGAATATTGAGTACTGTTGAATCGTGGGGGATACTGTTAGACGAGCCAAATGCAGGCAAAAACATCTTCTCAATTAAATGATGCATCAACTTGCCACCACCTCCGTGAGCGAGCAGCACGTTAGGATATTCTTGAATAGGTATGGGACAAGATAAAGAAAAGTCTTCCACTAACAATAAATAATAAATTCAATTAATTTCTAGTGAATTGATTATAACGTCTCGAACAGGTGGGAAGAACTCATTATATCTCTTTTCTTCTGCTCTATAGGTAATGACGTAAGCTCGATTATGTTTTAAGGTCCAAACTTGCATCGAGCGAATTTTTAAATTTGTATACGGATCTTTGCTAGTATAAATAACTAAATGACCGTCGTTTTCTCCCAAAGAAGTCGGACGAGAATCGATAATTTTAACTTCTGGATTATTCTCGATTATTTCAGTAATTGACGAGTCAGTATATTGCTCTAATGATATATTCAAATTTTCAACGTCAATAATAACTTCTGGAAGATTTTCAGAGTTGCTTTGTTTAGGTGCAATTCTAGCTATGCTGGCACTGATAGGATTTTCTTCTCTATATAGATGCCAATTTTCAGGATATTTTATCTTGAGGGCATAAGCGGGATTTTCATAGGTTAAATTATTGATAATTTCTGGTTGTGCTGGTTTTTCTAAATTACTCTGGAATAATTCTCCAAATCTTGGCATCAGTATCCAACTAGCTAAACCGAAAGTAGCAGTAATTACAACAGCGATCGAAGGAATTACAAACTCTCTTCGCCAACTAGACTCAGTAATAGAAGTCTTAGTATATTTCAAATTCCTAATAGCTGCGAGTGCTTCAGTTGCATTGCGATAGCGTTGGATAAAATCCATTTGTACCATCTTGTCTAAAACTTTGGTTAATTCCGAGCTAATATTCGAGGAATCATGCCACATAACTTGCCCCGTCTTGGGATTTTCGGGCAGTTCGTAAGGCATTATCCCCGTAAGTGCTTGAATGGCGATCGCCCCAACTGCATAGATATCGCTGGCTAATCTCGGTCTACCCCGCGCTTGTTCTGGGGGCATATAGCCTTTGGTGCCAATGCCAACAGTATAGTTAATTTGTGCCGCATCGGCTATGTGAGTACTAATTTGTTTAACTGCCCCAAAATCAATCAGAAATATTTTCCCATCTTTCTTGCGTCTCATTAAATTTGCGGGCTTAATATCGCGATGAATGACACCTTGCTGATGGACGAACTCTAATACTTGTAGAATTTCCTCTAATAGATCGATAACCTCAGACTCTTCCCACCGCTTACCTGGTTTTATTTCTTCAGTGAGAGGTTTGCCTTCAATAAAGTCTTCAACTAAATAAAACTCTCGATCTTGCTCGAAATAAGCCAGCAGTCGGGGTATTTGTGGATGGGTTCCTAAATGGTTGAGAACTTTGGCTTCTGTTTTAAATAAGCGTCTCGCAGCTTTGAGAGAATTAGAATCGGTGTTTAGAGGTTTTAATTGTTTAATTAGACAATGGTCTTTATTAGGTAGCTGCAAATCTCGTGCTATGTAAGTCTGGCCGAAAGCACCTCCTCCCAAGTGAGTGACGATATAGTAGCGTCCCGCAATAGTTTTTCCGACGGTCATTGTTTTTCTCTCAAACTAGTCAACCCCACCATAAAAATGCAGTCTGGCAGCCCCTAGGATTCGCTTATAGCGATCGCCCGCTGGGGGAAAAACTGTTACTCTCAAAATAAAAACGCCTTCTACTCTAGGAGTAGCTATAGGACGCAACCCAATTGTAATCTTTTTACCTGGAGATATGGGCGGAGAGAACATTATTGTTACAGTCCGATTGTCTCGATCGACAATAATCGAATCTTTACTTAAAGATATTGGCTTGCCCCTATTTTCCCGCGTCCCTTCAAAAGCGATCGCTTTCTCTTCGCGATATCTTTGCAGGAGAAATTCGTCTCCGTCTGTTTGCTGAAATACTATCTTTTGTAGAGGTGCTCCTGCATTTTCTGGCAAGTCGATGGTGAAATAATAAATTGCTCCTCGGACGTTTCTTCTATCTTGGGTAGATAAGTATTCTTCTAACTTCAGCGAACCAGTAAAGAATTGTCTATTATTTAATCTTGAAGAATCCCAATTGTGGGGCAGTTGAGGGGTTGGGGTTGGGGTTGGGGTCGGTCTAGATGGTGGGGAGGAAGTCGCTACAGAAGTATTAAATTTAATTCCTGCTCTATTTGCCAATTTTTCTGCAGTATTGATAAGAATGCCGTATAAGGATGGGGAACCTGTAACATTATCTATATCGGCTCTACCGTAAATAGCAATCAATCGCCCCTGTTCGTCTAGAATAGGGCTGCCACTCATTCCTGGTATAGCTTCACCGCTGTAAATTAGTTCGTAACCATCTTGAATGTCAGAATCTAGGAGAAACCCAATAATATTTTCTGAATAAAAACGATAAGTACGACTTCCTACTCGCATCGAACCAGGATAGCCAGCATAATAAATTCTCTGTCCTTCAATCAACCGATCGGAATCACCTCTAGCAGCGATCGGATATTCTTTGCCACTGGTAAAGTATACTACTGCTAAATCTGCACCTGTTAGTTTTCTGACCCGATCGTAGCTAATCGAGTGTGACTGACCGTCATAGGTTTGAATTTGATATTGACCCGTTCGATCGACTACGTGCCAATTAGTGATAGCAATGTAAGTATCGCCCTCTCGTGCAATAATTACCCCAGATCCAGTATTTTTTCCATCAATACGCACCGAAACCTTTTTAGCAATATTATTTACTTGTTCGGCGCTTAGGGCTAAAATGGCTTGAGGCTGTATCAAAACCACAGCCGCACTGACAACAAAAACAGGGGAATATCGAACCAGAAAATTCATTTATTAATTATCCGCTGCAAATAGGTTTCTATGGGGATACCCCAGCTATAACGGCTCATCTTCTGCTTCAGATTGAGATCTGGTTGAGAACCATCTTCATATAAGTAAGGATCTCCCCAAAGAGGTTCGGCGTGCATTCCATTGATGCTGACTACCTCGCCGCAAAGATTGAGCAGTGGCCCTCCACTCATTCCCTTTTCTACATAATTAGTGTATCCTACGCTGTAACCTCCTTGCAGAGCTTTATCTAGTACTAGAGAAACTTTACCAGTTCTAAAGCTAAAACCCTCGTGCTGGGATGCTTCCTTTGGCAAGGGAAATCCAGCCACAAATACTCGATCGCCGACATCAGGAAAACTGCCGATAGATGCTATCTCATAGCTAGTCTCAGAACTTGTAAACTGCAGTAAACTTAAATCGACCTCATCAAAACTGACAGTTGGGAGTAAATTAGCGGCATAAATTTGACCCTGAGCCGTTTCAATTTGATATGGAGGCTTTGCCGATCTGAGTACGTGTTGGTTAGTAATTACTGTATAAGTTGAACCTTGCCGATCGACAATTGAACCAGATCCGATCGATTCTCCTGAGAGTATTTTAACAGTAATTGACTTGGCCCTTTCTTGTAGTTGTTCTACAGAGAGTTGGACGGGTTGGTGTTTAGCTAGATCTTCATTGCTGTGTAGCACCTTTGCTAATGAAAAGCTAAGGATTATACCAATACAGAACAAAAAAAGTAGCGATCGCTTGCCCATTTGTATCAATTAGACTCGTTCAAAAAGCTTTCTATGTCAAAGTAGCTCTCTCCATTTAGTTCCGACAACAAGCTTCGATCGTTGTTGCCACTTAGATCTGTCGTTGTCTGACGCGGCCCCCCTCTCCTACGTCCCGTACCACCGCTAAGGTCTAGAGGTCTTCCCGTAGCTAGAGCCCGACGATCGAGCATTCTTTGTAGAGTCAGGTTAGGATCGGCTCCTGATTTTAGGGTAACTAACAATCCGTTGGGAAGACAACGCCCTCCCCGATAACCAGCAACACAAAGTACTGGTTGACCGCCCATCCATCCAGCTTTGATATACTTTAAGGTTCCATTATCGTAGAATCGCTCGAATCTATCAGATACCACTTGACAACGCCTGATGGGAGTCCAAGGAGGAGGGAAAGCGCCGTCAGCCCACCTGATGATGGGCATATTCCCTCTTGAGGTACGAACAAAAGTTGCTGGTTCGCTGTTTTTATAACCGCAGAAAAATTTATCTCTCGCATAGCTAGGTTGAATTTGAGTAACGATCGCTCCCAAAGCTACCATTAACCCTATTGCTGCTTGACTGATTAAACCACACTTCATGGTATTTTATAGTATTTATTCTATTCTATTTATTATTTTAACTGATTACTACCAGTAAGAGTATGGCTTTTCGTCTGTGATAAAAGACATCTGTAGTAAAGATTCAGGTGGGTGCGGAACTATACTTTTTCATACTTTTTCATACTTTTTTTCATACTTTTTTATACTGAGAAGCTTTAAAAATAACGCGATAATAAAAAATAGAAACAGAGCTGTATGAAGATTAAAAATAATGAAGAATAAAGGAGTTGATTGGAAAAAAATCACTTTAGGAATTTTGATTGCTAGTTGTATGTTTGGAGCTGTAGAATCTGTTGCGGCTCAAGAAATTAAACCGCGCGTTGTAGATCCTGGAGTTCAGAATAGCGCTTTTGATGGTTATTGGAGATTGAGGTGGAGAGATAGAGGCGGATTAGTGCATAGAGGTCGCCTTTTTATGAATGGTAATTTTGGCAAATTAATAGTTAATGTGCGCCTTCCTAATGGAAGATTAATAGCAGCAGAACAAGAAATGACTCTTATTTCTTCCAGAAATCAATATATTTTACGAGGTGTTTCTTCTACATATCCAGGAACGAACCATCCTAACCCTGATTATATACCTGATACTTTTGAAATTAGACCATATGGCAATTCACTATCAGTTAAAAATTGTTCTTTTGCAGGTTGTTATCGAGTAAATATGAATAGAATACGTAACAGAGCTGGTGGACTTTAATCGAACATTGCTCAAATAAGGAAATTGATATTAATGAAGGCGCGAGTAGGGATCTAAGATGAGTTTCGCCACCACTCCAATAAAACAGCACGACACTGAAGACAAGTTAAATCTTCGAGTAAATGGTTCAAGCCCGATCGAGTTGTAGGATAAGTAGCCCCCAATCGCTCGGAACTGATTGATATATGAGGAGAAAGTTCTGCTACAAAACCATAAAGTTTTTGATTAGAAAAAGAACTATTAATTGCCCAGCCAGTGCTATTTAGAGGGGTCAAACAAACAATTTCTGACGAGCTTATCCCTAACTCCCGACTTAAGATTGCCGGTACAGTAACGGCTGGAGTTGAGGAAGACTGCACTCGACCCCCAGGAAAATCTAGGGTAGTTTTTCCCACCCCAGGGCGATAGGAAGGTACGGGCAAAAGAAACAGACCCTTGTGAATAGTCACAATTACCACTGAATCAGCCTTTTCTACTCGCCAATAGTCCAACACTCGCTTCTGTTCGTCAAGCAGTTTTTCTCCAATCAAAGTGAGCCAAGGAGAACGGATTTCTACGAACCGTCCTACCATTTGCCATTGGTGTTTGTCACTCATAAGCTCAATCCTCTTTGCAGCGATCGTATTTTTTTGATACAAATAATAAGTAAACTATTTTAATAAATATAAAAATGCAGATAATTAATGAAATATTTTACATACAAACCGATCGAGGAATTAACATTCACAATGTTACCCCACATGTTGAAAAAATACTAACAGCAACATCGATAAAAAATGGTCAAGTTTTGGCATTTTCCCGACACACGACTACGGCTTTAGCTATCAATGAAAACGAAGAACGATTGCTAAAAGATGTTAGGATCTATTTAAGAAAATTAGCACCTGAAACAGACAAATATTTACATAATGACCTTCACTTAAGAAACGTTCCTCCTGACGAACCTATAAACGCTCACTCTCATCTAATGGCGATGACATTGAGTACTAGTGAAGTAATTCCTGTGGTAGATGGAAAATTAGCTTTAGGAACTTACCAATCCTTATTATTTTTTGAGTTAGATGGCCCGCGTAAAAGAACTTTGTTCGTTCAAATTTGTGGTGATTGAATTTGGGAAGTATGAGAGTTGAATATACGGCTATTGTTCTCCCATAAAATACTAAGTATACTCTTTTAAATCCAGCGCCTAACTTGTTTCTTATATTCAAGATATTCATCTTTAAAAGTTTCCTGCAACTCTGACTCTTCTACTTTGATAAAATGTTCTTGTATTAACCACATAAACACTGGAATAACTAAAAAAGGAGTTAGACTTCCTAGAAGTAAGGCTACGCCGAGAAGCATAAAGATCCCGCCTAAATACATCGGATTGCGGGTATATTGATAAAGTCCCACCGTAACTAAATGCGTCGATCGCTGGAAAGGTTTAATTGTTGTATTAACTTTAAAAAAGTAACCAGATGCCCAAAGATTCATAATAGTCCCGATAACAATAAGCACTCCGCCAATGTAACTATAGGGGTGCTGGACAATTTTGATTAAAGGAAAGAAAAAGTTTAGCCCTACCATTACTATTAAAGAAATCAGGAAATAAATTGGTGGTAAGACTCGTTTGGGTGCATTCATGACTACTTACCTTTTTTCTGGTTCTTACTTCTTGAATATCTCTTACTGGGAAGAGTGGGTTTATTTTGATTCAATTCTTAACAAAGTGCCACTAGAAGCCTGACTAAGATAGAAAAAAAGGCTATTCAAGATATGACAAAAAAAGACTTAGAAACTACTCATAAGTTACCTCCTGGTAGTTTAGGTCTGCCTTTGATTGGCGAGACGCTTAGTTTTTTAACCGACCCAAACTTCATCTCTTCGCGACAAAAATTATACGGTTCAATCTTTAAGACTCAAATTTTAGGTCGTCCCACTGTAATTGCGATCGGGTCTGATGCCAATCGCTTTATTCTGTCTACAAAAGCCGATAATTTCTCTAATGATGGCTGGCCCGATAGTTTCCAAACCTTATTAGGCAAACAAGCTTTGGTCTTACAGGAAGGGCAAGAACATCAACGCAATCGCAAATTATTAATGCCTAGTTTACACGGTTCGGCGCTTGCTCGTTACATCACTACGATGGAGAAAACTTCAATTGCTTATTTCCACTCCTGGGAGGAAATGGGTTCGATAACTTGGTTTCCCGAGTTTAGAAAAATGACTATGGTCAGGGGTCAGGGGTTAAATTGATAGTTTTTAAAGCTCCAAGAGCGTTTACCTTTGACCCCCGATCGCTCTTATAACCCACTTTCCGCGAGTCATCAATGTAGCATTATCGAAGTATATGCCGAAAAACAAAAATAATAGTGGCTATACGCTGCGCGCATAGCCACTCCCCTGTGCGACTAAACCGTTTTGTCTGAAAAAGAATGATGACAATTTAAATAGGGTTTGCCTCCAGCGAAAGAAATAAAAAAGTCAAAAATTTTGGCGTTAACGAGCTTTGTTTATGAAATCTACTTTCAACTAATTAACCGGATAAAATATAGTATTTCTGGCAAGATTTAGAGAAATTATTAATAGTTGTTAATCTCGAATCAGTTAAGTTAGAAATTTGTTTTACTCCGTTTATGATGACTACATGAATACCTTGAAAACACTGGAATATCCATGGTTCTACATCTTCTGACTTTTCTTTCTCACAGATAAGATAATCCCCTTCTACAGAAATTGATGATGAGTCTAAATAAGACTCGCGGAAAGTGGGATAGAAGTTTGATGAGCTTTTTGCAGATTTTCGCAGATCTATTAGTCAACCCGTTCGTTTTACACGCCACACAACACGAAAACCAAGATTGTCATGGCGGTTGATGCGGGTATTGAGGAAGCGACACGCTGAACGGCAGTAATCAGGATAGCCGTACCAAGAACCACCGCGCACAGGAGAACCTTTATCATTAACATCTCCTATCCAAGCACTGCCATCTGCGGGTGCTTCTTTATAATTTTCATGCCAAGCGTCGGCACACCACTCCCAAACATTGCCGTGCATATCATATAAATTAAAAGCATTGGCTGGAAAACTGCCTACAGGAGTGGTTTTTCCTCGAGCTTTTCCTTTCGATTCAAAGGCATAAGTAAAAATACCGTTATAGTTAACTAGATCGGGGGTAATAGTTGGGCCAAAATAGAAGGGTGTATTGGTACCCGCACGAGCTGCAT
Source organism: Prochloraceae cyanobacterium (assembly GCA_030065755.1). Lineage (GTDB taxonomy): Bacteria > Cyanobacteriota > Cyanobacteriia > Cyanobacteriales > JASJDA01 > JASJDA01. The sequence continues at coordinate 29,578 of JASJDA010000033.1, forward strand.
ATTCCCACTCAGCTTCGCTGGGTAATCTGTATTCTCGCCCTGTTTTTCTCGATAATCTCTGACAAAATTCAACCGCATCGTACCAAGAAACTTGTTCTACTGGAAAACGATCGCCGCTACCGTAGGATGGATTTGGTTTGAGATCGCGATCGAATGCCGCTAGATTAGCAACTTCTCTCCACTGTGCTTGAGTTACTTGATATCTTCCCATAAAGAAAGACGAGACTTTTACTCGATGTTGAGGACGTTCGTTATCTCTGCTACTTTTTTCTGTTGGGAGAGAACCCATCATAAAAGTCCCGCCAGGAATAGATACCATTTCTATTTCAACACCATTGCCCAAATCTTCAGTAAAATATTGAGCTGTTTTGGTCTGGCGAGCGATTATGTTACCACTTGCATTTAAAGTTACTACTTCAAATCTCACATTGTTTAGTTGAAGCTCAGAACCTACTTCAGTAGGAAAAACGCGAGGTACTATTACTGTTGCCGTCAACATATTATGTTGACTTACCGAAGAGTGACTTTCCTTTAGTTCTCGCACTGCTTTTAAGGCTTCAATGGCACTGGGATAGCGTTTTTTGTGATAATAACATACCATTGTTGCTAATATTCCCGCCAATTGAGGGCTAAGGTCAGCGCGATGTTGCCAAACTAACTCTCCTGTTTCTGGATCTTTCTCTATTTGCTGTGGAATTAATCCTGTTATTGCTTGAATGCCAATAATACCCGCTGCATAGACATCACTAGCAAATTGGGGGTTTCCTGCTCCTTGTTCTGATGGCATATAACCAGGAGTGCCAATAATTGTTGCTGCTCTGGTTTCTCCAGTCGTATTGATTACTTGGGTTACCGCTAACTCTTTAATCGCACCAAAATCAATGAGAAATATTTTTCCGTCAGCGCTGCGACGCATTAAATTAGCAGGTTTAATATCTCGATGTATTGCTTTGTTCTCGTGAAGATAAGCAATAGGTTCCAAGATGTTTTCTAGTAGAGCAAGCGTTTGGGATTCGCTTAATTTTTTGTTGGGAGTCAGCTCTTTGCTGAGGTCGTGTCCTTCGATAAATTCCTGAATTAGATACAATTGCCCCTCTTCTTCAAAATAGGCAATCAGAGAGGGTATTTGTGGGTGATGACGACCTAATTCATAAAGTGCTTTAGCTTCTCTTTCAAACAACTCTTTGATTTTCTCAAAATTTTTGTCATTAACATCCATAGGACGCAACTGTTTGATTACGCACTGATGGCGAAATTGCTGGATATTTTCTGCTAGATAGGTTTCACCGAAAGTGCCACCCCCCAGTTTCTTGACGATCTGGAAACGACCCCCTACAATACTTTCTCTATTCATAGATTAAATTAAGATTTTTATATTTTTGTCTCAATCTAAATCAATAAGTAGGTGACCAAAAGTATAGGGCTAGCGAGCAACACCATTTCAAGTATTTCTGGTCACCAAATCTTTATTTTTAATAAGGAAGCCCTTTTTCTTATAGTTATGTCCCTCTGCAGTTAAGTAATCAGCACAGAGGGCCTCCTTATTAAAAATAGATTCATCCTCGGTCATGATGGCTACGTTTATTTATGATTACTTACTTATTCTTCTAATATAACGCAATAAATACCCAAAGTTGTCGTTTTTGGTTTTTGAGATAAGACCACAATTTGTCCATCTGAAGAAATTCAATTGTGTGGCCAATTAAAACACAAATAAAATTCTGAAAATTTTTACTTTTTTTTTTGACAATTATACTAAATCCTTTGCTGAAAACCCTTTTATAGAAGGGTTTCCTCTATAAAAATAAATACATCCTTCAGGGATAACGTTTTGACAAGTAGGCTTCGATTAACTCAAATAACTTGTCATCACAGAGTTGCAGAATAATACTGAACGAGCGATCGTGGGTGATATTTTTTCCGTAACATCTAACCTCAGCATGGCAATTGAGTAAATTTTGCCCTATCTCCATCTCTGTAAAGGTTTTGGGTTTTGCACCGAGTACTAAACTCCAGCCTGTGAATTTTTGCAAATTATGCGATTTAGAAAAAATTCATTGCTAGAATAGAAAAAAGAGTTTGACAGACAAAATTGCCAGTCAAAGAAAGTCTACTTGTTTTTATTTAGGTTCAAATTTTTGCTCTGTTTAAATAAGCCTAATTTCGTCTATTTTTGAATACTATTTTACAAGTGGACTTGGAGTTAAATCGGGTAGTCCGTAGAAACTGATGTAGGTCTCTTAAAATTGGAGTAATTTCCGAAAAATTATACCTGTCAACTTAGTAAAATAGTACCCTTGGCAACTATTTTAGTGGTGTTTTAAGTCCTAAAACTCTAGATTTTTTTTCTACGTACACCAGTTTGTAGTGACTACCAATAATTGAAAGCTTTCGTTAACTAAAAGCTCAGGATTTAGGTAGATGGCATCAGAACATGTTGAGCAACAGAGACTAAAAGACTTAGAGTACGATCTTGATACAGAGCGAAAGCGACTTAACGAGTTCGAGGAGCAATTAAGTTACGCTACAGACGATCGTGAAATAATTCGACTAAACAGAGATATTGAACGACAGAAGCAAGCGATTGCTAATTATCAAAAGGAACGTGAAAAGCTACAACAGCTCACATCAGGTTCTCTACAAACTGAGATTAATCAAAATTCTAAATTAGAGACGTTGGAAGACCACTACAACTCTCTCATGAAAGCTATCATTAAAGGTAGAATTGTACCTTTTCTAGGTTCAGATATTAATTTATGCGATCGCTCCATTCAAGGAAATGGGAAACCAGATCCTTGGAAGCCTGGTTGCCCATTTCCGCCTTCGGGGAAAGAACTCGCTGCATACCTAGCTAAAACTTTTCCTCCTGAAGTCAAAAAGATTATCTGTCCTCTTTGTAAGGAAGAAACGGACACAAAACCTGGTGAATTGCCACCACAATGCCCTCTTATTGATGAGATAATTCATGAACCAGCAATCCTAATTTCTCCCCATAGTAAATGTCAAGGGTTGAATGTTGGAGCAGAAACCCTCCAACACTTGTCTCAATACGCATATCTAACCCAGGAGGAAAAATTTTATGACGAGCTTGAACTTCTTGAATTGGGTTCTCAGCCGAACAAATTGCATAGGTTCTTTGCCAAGCTGCCAGCCATCATGCGAGAGAAAGGACATTATCCACCCTATCCCCTAATTGTGACTACTAATTATGACAGTGGATTAGAACGAGCTTTTGAAGAAGCTAAAGAACCGTTCGATCTGGTATTTTACTCAAATACTATTGATGCACAAGAGCACGACAGGTTTGTTCATCGAACACCGGATGGTATCGTTCAAGAAATTGAAAATCCGAATGAATATAAGGGCTTTTCGTTTGAGCAAAGACCGGTCATTCTCAAACTTTACGGTACCGCAGATCTAATTAGAGAAGGGGAAAGTTTGGTTATTACCGAAGAAAACTATATTGAATATCTCGTTTCTAGGAATGTTTCTAATTTGCTACCAATTAAATTACTTAGAAAATTACGTAACCAGAGACCACATATTTTGTTTTTGGGATATGTCTTAAGTAATTGGAATCAGCGAATCATTTTACATCGTATTTGGCCGGACCTGACATCAAGAAAAAGATATAAATGGTGGGCAATTCAGTCAAAATCCGATCCGTTTGCTCAGAAGCTGTGGCAGAGTTATAACGTAATTATTCACGATCTACCCCTGAGTAAATATATTGAAGAGATATCTAAAAGAGTAGTGGAAGATATTCCTGCTAAAAGAGTAACTAACAGTTGGATTTAGATTCGGGGATGAATTATCGAAAAAAAGGTTGACAAAAGCTTTTAGAGATTGTGATTGGATGGTCTTATTGCGGCACTGAAGGCAACCTAAAATGAGTAGAGAAAATAATCACAAACCTAATGCAGATTTGCTTGACACTCCTTATAAAGGGCTGGAGCCTTACTCTGAAGCTGATGCACTTTTCTTCTTTGGGCGAGAGGACGAGTGGGAAACTATTGTAGATAACTTGATGGCAACAAGATTAACGCTACTCTACGGTGTCAGTGGTGTAGGAAAGACTTCTCTCCTGCGGGCTGGTGTCGCTTATCACCTGCGGCAGGATGCAAAGAAAAACCTAGCTGAATACGGTACGCCTGAGTTCGCTGTGGTCCTATTCAATTCTTGGCAAGATGACGATCTTCTAGCAGGTTTGGTCAAACAAGTGGAAACAGAAATCAAGAGTCTTTTGGATGGGAAAACTTTTGAACCCTTGCCGTCACTAGAGCTTGACAAAATCTTAGAAGAATGGGCAAAACGTCTCGATGAGGAAGAGGGTGGTGGGGACCTATTTATCATTCTCGATCAGTTTGAGGACTACTTCCTTTATCACCCCAATGAAAAAGGGACTGGAACTTTTGCCGAGCAGTTTCCTCGTGCTATTAATCGGCCAGATCTACCTGTTAATTTCCTTATTTCTATCCGTGAGGATTCTCTGGCAAAACTGGATTTTTTTAAAACCAGCATTCCAAATCTCTTTAATAATTACTTACGTGTTAAACATCTTGATGCCAACTCAGCATATGATGCCATCTCTAAACCTATTAAGGCTTATAATCACTATCTTTCCTGTTATGAAGACAAAATAAATATCGGCGAAGACTTGATTAAAGTCGTAATAGACCAAGTTAGTCAGGTTGTTAAAGAGAGTAATGGACTTGGAATCCCAAAGAAATCTAGAGCTGAGTTAGAGAAACAGATTGAAGCGCCCTATTTACAATTGGTGATGGAATCCCTTTGGAAAGAGGAAATAGAAAATAAGCATGGAGACTCTCTCAGACTTAAAACATTACTTGACATGGGAGGTGCAAAACAAATTGTCAGGAATCACCTGAATAACCAAATGGCATCTCTGAACGAAGATGAAAAGAAGGCTGCAACAAAATTTTTCCAATACTTGGTAACACCATCTGGTAACAAGATTGCCTACCCTGTTCTCGATCTGGTAGAACTGACAAGACTGGACGAAACACAACTCAAAAATTTGCTAGAGAAACTCTCTAGCGGAAGGCAACGTATTCTTCGCCCAGTTGGACCACCATCTAGCAAACCAGATCTAGAACGCTATGAGATTTTTCACGACGTACTGGCTTCGGCAGTTCTAGAGTGGCGAAGGGAATACTTGGAGCGAAAGACTTTGATTGAAAATATAGTCAAGCAACTAGAGCTGGAGGGGGAAAGAGCTTTACAGCAGTTCGAGTCTTCGCAGCTAGAAGCTTTACTCACAGCGATGCGGGCTGGGCAACAGTTGAAAGATTATATTAAGGATGGGCTCTTACCCAAAGACTATTATACTCCCAGATTAAGGGTTGCCCTGCAGAAGATTCTCAACAACATCCGAGAGCGAAATCAATTTCAAGGTCATTCGGGAGCAGTTTGGAGTATCAGCTTTAGCCCAGATGGGCAGCAGCTAGCCACTGGCTCTGCCGACGGCACTGCACGCTTGTGGGACTTACAGGGCAAGCAACTGACCGAATTTATAGGTCATGAAAGCACAGTCTGGAGCGTTAGTTTTAGTCCTGATGGACAGCAACTAGCTACCGGCTCCTGGGATGGTACAGCGCGTCTGTGGGACTTACAGGGCAAGCAACTACAAAAATTCAAAGGCCACACGGGTTGGATCTGCAGCGTCAATTTTAGCTCAGATGGGCAGCAGCTAGCCACTAGCTCTGCTGACGGTACAGCGTGTCTGTGGGACTTGCAGGGCAAGCAACTACAAAAATTCAAAGGCCACACGGGCTGGGTCTGGAGCGTCAATTTTAGCCCCGATGGGCAGTGCCTCGCTACCGCCTCAGCTGACGGTACTGCGCGTCTGTGGGACTTACAGGGCGAGCAGCTGGTTGAATTCCCAGTAGTACACTTAGGCTCAGTCTATAGCGTCAGTTTTAGCCCCGATGGGCAGTGCCTCGCTACCGCCTCAGGGGATGGCACTGCGCGCCTATGGAACTTACAGGGCCACCTACTGCAAGAATTTAAAGGCCATCAGAGCTGGCTCTATAGCGTTAGTTTTAGCCCAAATGGTCAGCAGCTAGCCACCAGCTCCTGGAATGGCGCGACCCGCCTGTGGAACTTACAGGGCCACCTACTGCAAGAATTCAAAGGCCATAGGGCTTGGGTTTCAAGCGTCAGTTTTAGCCCAAATGGGCAGCAGCTAGCCACCGCCTCAGCTGACGGCACTGCACGCCTCTGGGATCTGCAGAGCAAGCTACTAGCTGAATTCAAGGGTCATAGGGCTTGGGTTTTAAGCGTCAGTTTTAGCCCCAATGGGCAGCAACTAGCCACCGCCTCAGCTGACGGCACTGCACGACTCTGGGATCTGCAAAGCAAGCAACTGCAAAAATTCGAAGGTCACGAGGGCGAGGTCTTAAGCATCAGTTTTAGCCCAGATGGACAGCAGCTAGCCACTGCCTCAGCTGACGAAACTGCACGCCTCTGGGACTTACAGGGCAAACAGCTAGTTGAATTTATAGGACATCAAGGCTGGATCTGGAGCATCAGTTTTAGCCCCAATGGGCAGCAACTAGCCACCGCCGCAGCTGATGGCACTGCACGCTTGTGGGACTTACAAGGTAAGCAGCTGGTTGAATTTAAAGACCATCAAGGCTTGGTTTTAAGCGTCAGTTTTAGCCCTGATGGGCAACAGCTAGCCAGCAGTTCCCTGGACGGCACTGCACGCTTGTGGGACTTACAGGGCAAGCAGCTAGTTGAATTCATAGGACATCGGGGTGCAGTTTGGAGCGTCAGTTTTAGCCCAGATGGGCAGCAACTAGCTACCAGCTCCTGGGATGGTACTGCACGCCTCTGGGACTTACAGGGCCACCTACTGCAAGAATTCAAAGGCCATAGGGCTTGGGTTTTAAGCGTCAATTTTAGCTCGGACGGCCAACAGCTGGCCACCGCCTCAGCTGACGGCACTGCACGCCTCTGGGACTTACAAGGCAAACAGTTGGACGAATTCAAAGACCATGAGGATTCGGTCATCTATAGCGTCAGTTTTAGCTCTGATGGGCAGCAGCTAGCCACTGGCTCATCCGACGGCACTGCTAAGCTATGGCGAATTGAAGATTTCGACCAACTAATGAAAAGGGGTTGGGATTGGCTCAAAGACTATTTTGCTAACTTTCCCAATAGGACTTAAACAATTCTTAAAGTAAAAATGAGCTCATCCAATATTGATAAACTCCAAAATTTTCTGAACAGCTACAAGATAAAATACATAACCATCAGCCATTCACTTGCTTATACAACGCAAGAACTTGCGAACTATAAATCTACGCTAGGAATGGATTTAATTGAAGCTGTATTGGTAGAAATAAAAGACGAAAAAATAGCTATGGCTGTTGTACCAGCCAGTCTACAAATCAATCTTGGGTCTCTGCGAGAAGCTTTAGATACAACTGAGATTAAACTGCTTGAAGAAAAAAAAGTTGAGAGTTTGTTTCCAGATTGTGAGTTTGGAACAGTTCCGCCCTTCGGACATCTTTATGAAATGGAAGTTTTTTTGGCACCAGATTTGGCTCAAAATCAAGAGGTTGCATTCTATGCATTTTCTTATAATAATCTCGTTCGAATGAAATATAGCGATTTTAAAAAATTAGTGAATCCCCAAAAAGAAATTGTCTTTTTGAACAGAGCTATATATCGGGCAAATGTGACACATGTTATTCCGGAATTCGCTCGAAAAGAATTTAAAGATTCTGAGCATTGTTTTTTGGCACTGAGTTTAGAAAATGAAAGTTTTTCAACAGCAAAGTTAATAGCAATAACGGATTGGATTAGTAAAAATTTTAAAAAATGCACGGTGATAATCGCTGATAGCCTACACCGAATTACTCTTCAAATCAATCGAGGCTTAAAGGAAAACCGAGCGCTTAATAAAGCGCTTCTTCTTGGAAGGGAGTATATAGATAAAGAAAGTGTTGTTTTTGAACGTCACGCTAACACTTGTCATTTTGATTTCGTCTTCTGCTCAGAGATTCAAAAATCAGAGGATTATTTTAAATATTACGAACAGTTACAGCATCTTTTTAGACATGATAAAAAATTTGCCAATTCAGTTGAATCTTTTGCCAGAGACTTTATTCTTCGTAACTTCGAACAAAATGCTGAATATTTTGAACGTTATGTAGAAATGTCCTGTACCTATTTACTCGAAGAATTAGCTATTTGTGCTTATCTTGTGCAATACGGTTTATCAGTAATAATTTATCCAGGTTCTTGGGGTACTATAGGAGAAATTGTTGAAGGTCATCATCCTGATGTCCCTGATTGTCTAAAAAGAATCATCCCTGTTTCTTTACGTCTCAGGAGAAGATAATGCTGCCCGCCTGGGGTATTTTTGGGGTATTTTATATCTTGATTGACTAGTTTGGCACTGGTCAATCAAGAGGTGTTCTCTTGCCAATTTCGCACCGTGAGAATGTGGGATATTAATACGGGTGAATGTCTCCATATTTGTAGCGGACATACTAATTTAGTATATTCAGTTGCTTTTAGTATAGATGCCCAAATAGTCGCTAGCGGTTCTCAAGATCGATCGATCCGACTTTAGGATACCAAAGAATGTTATTTTATTATTTCAACCGCCTTATTGTCCTGAGTTAAACCCAATTGAAAGACTTTGGGAATATATTAACCCACTTTCCGCGAGTCTTTATGTAGTGTTGTAGAAGTATATTTCTGAAAACAAAAGTAGTTGCGGCATACCCGCCCCTTATATACTAAACTGTTTAGTATAAAATTACCAAGGTTTCATCGTTGCTTTCACAAATCAGAGCAAGATAAAATGACTCTAATAAAAAAACTTTAAAAATTTCATTTAAATGAGTCAATTAAACAATGATATTAAAATCAAAACCATAAATCATTTAGGAATAATAGCAGGCATAATAGATGAAATAGGAATAGTAGAAATAGTAAACGAACGATTAGGTATTAAACCGCAAGAAATTAGTTGAAAGTAGATTTCATAAACAAAGCTCGTTAACGCCAAAATTTTTGACTTTTTTATTTCTTTCGCTG
>JASJDA010000269.1 GCA_030065755.1 Prochloraceae cyanobacterium
TAATCCAACAATTAAAACAATTGCTCAGTACACCTGGTGCAATAGAAAGATTCAATAATCTTCCAACAAATTCACAAGAAAACAACGGGGCAACAGTAACTCCTAGAATTCAAGAGCAACAACATTCTGACAGCTTACTTCAGCAGTCACCAGCTCCCGAACCACAACCATCCGAAACACAACCCGATCGCCTTACCTCTTCAATAGTTGAGCAGGGATTTGAACTGGGTTCACAACCAATTCAAATCCCTGCCGATGAGAAAACTACTGCCGATACTGGATCCGAGCGGGTTCCCGAAAAAAAATTAGCTGGTGCTGGTGTTTAGGCTCCAAACCTCAAAAAGCGTCCTCGACTTCGAGCGCGATCCCTTCAGAATCTGCGTAGCGGCATGGCTTCCCAACCCGTACCTCTAAGTGCCTCGACTTCGAGATCGACCCCTTGCCTCCAAGAGCGAATCTACAGGCATTATAAGAGCGATGCTGGAATCCTTGTAGCGTTACCCATAAAAATTGAAAACTGCACGCTCGAATATTAAGGTAAATAGCCAATTGCTTTTTATCTGTAAGAGTAATTGCTTTTTGAGCAATTGTATCAACAAAATTGGCACCGAATCAATAGCCCAAAAAAAGCCAAATATTGTTTGGCATCCACTATGCACTCTGTCCAATAATTAAGAGGTCAAAATAATGCTGATGTACGATCGAGTATCAGAAGAGTGCATAGTGCAATGCAATATGTGCGGAAAAAAAACAGAAGAACATTTTTGGAGCATTACGGCGAAATCGCAATATTTAAAAAATGGACAAATCGAGACTGATTTGTCTACTTGCCTATTAACTCTTTGCCAAGATTGCATGACCAAGATAACTGAAAATCCGTTTGCATTTCTGGTAGAACATTGTCCGAGAGCCGAGTAAAGCGCGCGAAAAAATTCAGAATATTAGCCATTTTTTTTCGTCAGAATGTCGTCTCCCATACTTACATTTTTGCTTGTTTTTTATAGAATAAAATAAATCTAAAAGTTAATATATCAGTTGAAAAATAATTGTTTAATTAGATTAACAACCTTCTTTTTTGAAAGAAGATTCAGAGTAGATAATTACTTTATTTTTCTGAAAGCCTGATTTTCTGATTTCTTCTAATCTGAATTTTCTTCTTTTTTTCTCTTCAACAACAACATTTAAAAAATTAAATAAAACTTAGAAAAATACCTATATCAAGGGGTAAAATTAAGATGAATTCTTCTGTCTCGACGAACAATAATTTAGTAAAAATCTATAAACTCCGCGCTAATTATCAGTGTAAAAGACTTGTTCAAATTGAATTGCCATCTCGTCAAAGTTCTACTTTCTGGGTAGAATTTCAGCCTACTTGGTCGATTTCTCCCTCTGGTGTGGGTGATATTTATCAATCGGATTTGTATCAAGGATATTGCGATTATATCGGCATAAATTGTCTTAGTAATCCATCTTCCATACAAGAAAAATATATTCAACGCAGAAACAAATACTCCCAGATAGAACAGTACAGACACGGTTCGCAACTAGCAGCCAAAGAATGGGGGACTACTCGGCTTTCACTGAAAACTAAGACATTTATCGATCGTATTTGTTCAAAAATAAATGCGATTAACAAACTAATTAACATGAAAAAAATCTCAAAAAGTGAGAAAAAACCAAGTGCTTAAAACAATAAAAATTTTGAAAGAGTTGGAGTTGCACTATTATTTTTGGGGGATTTTATCAGGAATGGTAATAACAAGCATTTTCTTAAATACAACTGATTGTACCAAAAGCAATAATCCGACTTTTTCTGGCAATTTTATCTCCCAAAAAGAATCCAACATTTTATCTAAAATCTCAGAATTCTACTGTGAGAATGCCCAAAAATAAAACATTTTGTCAACCCTAACTTTAATTAAAAAAATGAATGTTCAATCATTAGTTAAAATTGAATTACCTGACCCACAAGGTGACGACCCAATGGTAGTTGGTTTTGAGCCGACTTGGGATATTTATCCTGATGTACAAGGAGATCTTCTGCAATCAGATTTTGTCCTTGGCTATCAAGATTTTCTGGGAGCTAAATCGGTCTTTAACACCCCTGAAATTCAGGATATGCACAAGATGCGCACCAATAAGTACTGGCATGATATTGAGTATCAAAAAGGTTGGCAAATGGCCTTTGAAAAAATCTCAATTACCTCCCCTAAAAAAACTGAAGCTTTCTGCCAAAAAAACCTAAAAAAATTCGATTGGAAAAGGTGGTTTTTGAGATTGGGCGCAATAGGAGTCGTCGGAGCGCGCCGCTACGCGGATCTCTTCGAGATCGCATTTAACCTAACTGGGTGTTATCCTGTTACTACCAACGCTAGTAACGATCGTGCCACTAGCTCAAACACCTCAAATAGCAACAGTATACTAGACAAGGTTCAACAACGGGGTAAACTGATCTGCGGAGTCAATGGAAAACTCCCAGGCTTTAGCTTTGTCAACGAATCTGGTGCCTACTCTGGCATGGATGCAGATATGTGTCGCGCAGTTGCTGCTGCTTTATTTGACGATACCAGCCAAGTACAATTTCATAACCAAAGTGCGATCAATCGCTTCACGGCGTTGCAAACGGGAAAAATCGATTTGCTGGCTAGCAACACTACCAACACCATGAGTCGGGAGACCTCAGTTGGCGTTGAATTTGCACCTACTATTTTTTTCGATGGCCAAGGGATGATGGTGCCTTCTGGCAGTGGAATTTCTACTTTGGAAGATTTCCAAGGAGCAACCATCTGCGTCACCGCAGGAACCACAACTGAACTCAATTTGGCAGATCGGATGCAATTGTTGGGTATCAATTATACTCCATTGGTTTTCGAGCACTCCGATGCTGTTTATGCTGCTTATGCGCAAGGCAGGTGCGATGCTGTTACAAGCGATAGAAGCCAGCTTTTAGCCCGCAAAAGCACGTTGCCTCAACCCCAGAAGCATATCATCTTAGACGAAGTGATGTCCAAGGAACCTTTAGCTCCAGCCACTATTGGGAGCGATCGACAATGGTCTAATGCAGTTAAGTGGGTGATCTATGCGCTTATTCAAGCTGAAGAATACGGCATTAATTCCGAAAACATCGATACTTTCATGAACAGTGAAGATCCGAAGATTAGACGCTTTTTGGGTGCTGAGGGAACTCTAGGCTCTGATGCAGGGCTACCTAACGATTTTGCGGCTCGTATTATCAAGCACGTCGGTAATTATGGCGAAATCTACGAGCGTAATATTGGCAAACCTTTAGGGCTCGAACGAGGTCAAAACGAACTGGCTAATAAAGGCGGACTAATGTATTCCCCTCCTTTTCGATAAAAACGGTGGAAGAGGACTGGCCATTGCTAGTCCTCTTTTGTTGAACGATCTCTTCGAGATCCGCAATAAAGGCGCGAGACCAAATTTTTGACAAAAAAAAAGCAAAAACAATCATATACGCTACAACTTTTAACAGAAAATGTTTCTCGCTCAAAGTGCAGTAGAACTAGAACATTTGTTTGGGTTAGGAGCAGTCTTTTTCTATGCTTTAACTTTGCTGTCTAGCCACCTAAAAATAATATCTCCACAGGGGAGCAAATTCTTACTGACAAAACGTCGCGCTTCAGGACTAACTGCTTTTAGTTTTGCTGGCATTCATGTCTATTTGGTACTAACAAATTCCCGAGAAAATATCTTCAGCATAGATGTTATTTTGCACGACATTTCTGGAATAGCAGCTTGATCTATTCTAGCTTTACTGGCGGCTACATCAAATAATTGGAGTGTAAAAAAGCTGCGAGCAAATTGGAAAAAACTGCCTTCTTTAACCTACGTAGCTTGGTTTATTCTAACTTTTCATGTTGGGGATAAAATGGCACAGAGGTGGACTATTTTTACTCCGTTTTGCTGGCTAGCATTACTGACGAACGCTCTCCTATTTATTCTCAGAAAAATCTCAGAATTTTCTCCCCAAAAAGACTTGCTAAAATACAACAAGTATTATATATTCTTTAACAAAGCTTCCCCAAAAAAATTCAACAAATAGTTGGTCATTAAAAAGAAGGCAGAAGGCAGAGGGCTTCCGCCATAGGCGGTTAAATTTCAAATATTTTGCTAAAAAATGGTATGGTTAAACCTCATCTAGAAATTAAACCTGAAGATTGTTCCCCAATAGGCTTATTGATACTTCAACACATGGAATTTCATCAGCTTTCTTTTACTCAGATGGCAGATAATCTAGGTATTTCTCGTGCTGCCTTGAGAATTGCTTGTCTCAAAAATGGAAATCCTGGAGCGAGAATGGTTCCTAAATTAGCCGCAGTTTTAGAGCTCAAAGAACTTGAGGTTAAAGCCTTAATTTCTGAAAATAAGTTGAATCAGATCTATAAAAATAATGCTGATTCATAAATAGCTCACAAAATTAATCAACATTAAATTTGCCAATCAGAAAAAACAATGAGTAAGCAATTCTTAGCATTCAGGTGTCCCCAAAAGCTACTCGACACGATTAATAACCAAATGGTGCAAAGAAACTCAAGTAGAACCGATGTTATTTTGTCCATGCTGCAATGTTCTCACTCTCAATCGATACCTGTTGCCAATAAATCTCAGTTGCCCGAAATCGCAGCTATTTATTTTGTTGCCACTTCCTCTAACAAGCTGTTGTACATCGGCCAAACGGAAAATCTCAAACAATGCTGGCAAAACCATCTTTTTTGGAGTCAGTTTATCGAAGCAGATATTGAAAGCAAAATTACTTGGTTTGAGCTTGATGAGGGGGCTTCTTTTCCAATAATTGAACCGGAACTGTTAGATAGCAATACTGAAATAAAAAGCCAGAATTCTTCTTTAGATTTTGTTACTACAAAACAATTAAATGATGTGGTTAACAGCTTGAAAGATGAATTGTTCAGAGACCAATGTTTGACAGTCTCAGAAGTATCTTCTGGGGTGGCAATAAATCATGAAGAAATTGAAGCACTGCGATCGCAAATAGAGCAACTGCGATCGCATTTGTCTGAATTCAGCATAAACCTCAATCTCCCCGAAGAGAGCTCAGAAGAAGGACAAGAAAACGAGGAAGGGTAAAATTTTTTACCCTGGCAAATTATTCCTAAAAAATACAAACCATGAATTATCCCATTAGCAAAAACTATTCAAAAGAAATTCAACTTATTGCCGATTTACAACCAGTTTCGCGCGAACCTTCTCCTGCCGCTATATGCGATTTACCCTCAAATATCCTCTGCGAAGCGATTACCTTGGCATCCGTTAACCCCGTCGATTTCAACACTTTGAAAGCTCAAAATCTGGAACTGCACCCTGCTCTTAAGCTATTGTGTGGTTGGTGGAACAAGTTGGCACCAAATTATAACCGTGCTGCACATTGCCTGGTCTGGGTACGAGCGCATCAGAACCCCAATGAGTATTTATGTTCTTATGCAGAGACTGAAAACTTGGACATCGACTTTTTTAAAGAGTCTCGTGAGTCGGTGGCTCGCTGCGGAGAAGAGATATTGGTTCTCTTTATGCAAACGCGCTCGACTCAACCCATAGGCAATCCTTGGCCTTGCTCGTTGAAAGTGGATGGGGAAATTTTTGAAAGTTTCGGGTGCGACTTTGAGAATTTTGCTCCAGCCAACCACGGTTTTTGGGGACTTATGGAATTTCCGCAGCTATTTCCAGGCGTTTGGCAAGATTTATTAGCGAAGAGATAGCACGATCGCACCTCAATACAAATCTGCTATCTCGTCGGGATGGGAAGCGCGCCGCTTCGCGGCATTCGGATCGCGACTACAATTAATTATTAAGTCGCGCATTCGACTTGATAATTCATCTTTACTATAAAGAAAGACGATCGTTATCAATAAATAGCGATCGTACCTAGGAAATTTTCATTAAATAGATCAATTAACATAACATAACATAAATATGCTTTGCAGCAAACGGTACGTGCTTTCGCTCTTAAGTACGATCGCGAGTAGAGAAATCCGCCCATCTCTTGGCGATGGGTGAGATCGCATCAAAACAACGAGCCTTCTCTACTAGGTTATTAATTCAAGTCGAGAGGCAGGGTTATTGTCCCAAAGGTTGACAATATGGGCATAAATAGCTGTGGTTCTCGGATCGGCGTGACCGAGAAACTCTTGAATTTCCCGCAACGGTCTACCGATCGCCGTCAACAAATAACCCACAGTATGGCGCAACCCATGAGTGGTAACGGTTCTACTCTCGGAGTACTTAAGTGAAGCTTTTTCTAAGCACTCGTTGACAATATTCTGCATACTGCGGCGTGTTAGTCGTTTGCCATCGCTATTCCTGGAAACACTTATAAACATTGGACTATCTTTAGTTAGCCTTTCGTCACCAGCTCTTCTAGCTGACAAATATTTGTCTAGAACCTCCGCCACATCTGGAGTTAGGGGAACTACTCTAACACGTCCCTTAGCCCTTATTCGCAAAGCTACTTGCTCTTTTCTGCGGATAATATCGCCTACGTTTAGCCTGTATAGTCCAATTTGGCGACATCCCTGGACTACCATCAACAGCACTAAAAGACGATCGCGCAGTCCTACCATCGTATTATCTTTTGGCAAAAAATCTATCAGTTGGCGAGCTTCTTCTAATTCCAGGTAGTTGTTATGTTCTGCGGGGTCGTGTATCAGTTTGGGTGGCTTGACTTTGGTAGCTGGGTTGTTTGTCATTAGTCCCCTTTCTACCGCTATATCAAAGACTCTGCGGATAACGGATAGTTTGAGAGCGATCGTCGTAGTTTTTAGCTTTCGGTTGACCAAGTGGCGGCGGTACTGCTTTATATGTTCCTCAACTAGCTCTGTTAATTCTATCCTACGGTCATTGCACCAGGAAACAAATAACTTGAATTGCTGGGTGTAAGTCTTAATTGTATCCTCGCTAGCATCCCCATCGGAGATTTCTTCGTCCAATATAGTGTGGAAGGGACGATCGTAGTGGGCCAAAGAATTAACTGGTCGCGTTGAAAACATTACAGCTTAATGGATATAATTTACTGCGCATAACATAAATTATGCGAAATAAGCTCTAAAAGATCAATACCCCGAGAGATATATTTATTTTTATAGGGAACCCTTTTTACTAATAATTATGTTCCGAGAGATGTTTTTTATTTTTAATGAGGGAGACTGCGGAAATCATTTTTATGAGAGCAGTCCTTTGACGATAACTTATCTGCTTCGTTTTTAACTTGACTACTATGAGGACTGCTCTCATAAAAATAAGATCCTCTCTCGTCCTTTTTCTTATAGTTGTGTCTCTTCGCAAATAATTTGTCGGTAGAGAGGACTCCCTCATTAAAAATAAAGACATCCTTCGGGGAGTGGGGAAGAAACTGCTTAAATTGTATTCTGGATCTAAATTTTAGCCCCGACAACTTCATACCACCACTCCCTACTCCCCACTCCCCACTCCCCTCGATAAATTAAGGATTTGAGGTTAACGAGCGCGGCATTCCCTTTTATCCCTCTCCACTTACAACTGGACAACCGACTTTCATCACGCTCGCTCCCGTAATGAAAGTCTCAGAGAGCTTTGCCTGTGGTTAGTAGTCCCTATTACTTTGAGTGCGAAAATCTGCCAGAGACTGGCTCAGAGCATCAGAGGAAGAAGATTGTAGGAGATACATATTGAAAGGTGGTTGGCTAATGTAATCAGCATAAGATGGTTCTAGGTAGAGGCGATAATCGGCACTATGAGCAATATAAGAGCCGAAAAACGCTGTCACCATGGCATTACTGTAGTTTTTAAACACACCAGGTTGTCGTTGTCTCAGAGCGGGTATGGATCTCAGAAGAGCGCCAATTCCCTCATCGCTCCCTGAGGAGTCCATATGTGTGAGTCCTTTGATTAAAGTTAAATACTTATCTTGACCGATGAGCCAAGTAAAGGAGCGGATCTGTTCTGTTAGTGCTGGGGTAGCAGGGTCTTCAGTACCTGCAACTAGAAATACCGGAATTTGAATCTGGCTGAGACTTTGTTGACCAAAAAGACTAGCATTAACGGGATTGATTGCTAAGATCGCTTTAATTCGGGAATCGCGGAAATTATAAGTTTTCTTTTCTAAGTCTAATGCGCGACACTGAAGCAATAAAGATAAATTTGGGGCCCAAATCTTCTGACCACAATCAATTTCTAATTGCTCGAAGTTGATTTGGGCACCGGCTAAGGCTAAGGCGGTATAACCGCCAAAAGAATGACCGATGACCCCAACTTCATTGAGATTGAGTCTTCCTTTATAAAGACTGTGGTTGTGTTTTTCTAGCTCATTGAGGAGAAAAGTAACATCTAGAGGTCGATCGATGAATTCGTTGAGTTTAAATATTTCTTGAGAATAGCCAGAGAGCAGATCTTGAAATTGTTTGTTGTCACTGCCGAGATGTTGGGGGACAGCAACAAAATAGCCGTAGCTAGCTAGATGTTGCGCCTGCTTTTTAAAGTGTTTGGGAGAAGAAGCTAAACCGTGGGAAGCTATGACAACAGGTGTTTGACCTTCTCTCCACTGTTGGGGTCTGTAAAGAGCGACTTGAAACTGACGTTGTCGGCTGGTATCGTTTAAAGTGATTGTTTGTTTGCTATAACCCAATGACCCAGGAGTTCTGAGATCTTGGAGATTGGCAAAATTAACACCTGAATCGGCAGCAGCTTCAACTGAAGACAATTTTTGAATTTGTGCTGTAATTGTCTCGGTTTCGGCGATGAGATTGCTGACGCCATTGGCAATGGTAGCGAGATTTTTGGCGTTTAATTCGACGTCGGTAGAAAATTGACGCAGAAAATTGATGAGGCTTAAACCATCTTGATTTCTCGCAGCTCTATAAGCAGCAGAGCGAATTGCATATTTACCATTTTGACTTCCTGGAAGATTAATGACTTTGCCGAGTTGGGTGAGTATTTCTTCTCCGATGGGGGTGTGCAAGAAGCGATTTAGTTGAATGGGATTGATATTTTCTTGGAGTTGGAGAGCTTTACGCAACTCCGCTTGCTCTGATGGCTTCAAGTGGGTGAGAACTAAATTGAGA
>JASJDA010000270.1 GCA_030065755.1 Prochloraceae cyanobacterium
AAACTAAAACAACAACCTAGGGAAACAGTACAAAATTACTCTAACAAGAATAAAAAGAGCAAACGCAAACCAGGAGAAGGTTCTGGCTATATTAAAACCATCGATCGCATCAAGAAAGGCAAAAGGTACATTGAATATTGGTATCAATGGGAAATTTGGTCTAATGGCAAGCAAGTAAAATCCGGTACGATTTACATCCCCCAAAAGAAATTATCTAGTTGTAGGGCGATGGATGCTAGCAAAGAACCAGTCAATAAAATACTTCGTTATTTAAGAAACAATAGGAAAAAGAAGAAACAATCGAGTAAATAAATACTTCTAATTGTAACTATTAATACTAAATTCAAACAAAATTAATGTTTTGATAAGTTGCAAATATATTCTAATAAAAAACTGTTTAAATTAATTGCTTTGAAATTTAAAAATGGAACAAACAGCGCAATCAAAAAAAGCCCCAGAACAATTCGTACCTTTTACAGCTCGTCTGATGGCAGCAATCAGAGCAAAAGAAACAGAACGAGCCGATCGCTTATTTGTCGATCCTTTTGCTGCTAAACTAGCTGGAGAAGAAGCATTTACCGTTTTAGAAAAACAGTTAACTCCACAAGATCTAGCTTATGTAGCAGTTCGTACTTGTTTCTTTGATGATTTTCTTTTAGATGTCTGCGATCGAGCAAATCAAATAGTTATCTTAGCTTCTGGTATGGATACGAGAGCTTATCGTCTTCCTTGGTCTTCTCAAACCAAAATATATGAAATCGATCGCTCTTTTGTTCTAGAAACTAAAAAATCTCTTCTCAAAGATGTAGCTCCAACTTGTCAACATTACACTATTGGCGCAGATTTAACTCAACCTTGGTCGCATCTTTTGTTAGAAAAAGGCTATCAACCAAATTTACCTTCAGTCTGGTTATTAGAAGGACTGTTAATGTATCTAGCCGCATCAGAAGTAGATCGATTGCTAGAAACAATTTCTCAGCTAACTACCAATGATAGTTATTTAGGTTTAGATTCAATTAACGTCAAAAGTATAGAATACGAACCTTATAAAGGTTATTTTCGCTTTGGCTGCGATTATCCAGAAGAATTATTACTAAAATATGGATGGCTTGGTAAGGTAATACAACCTGGCGATGAAGGTGCATATTTTGGCCGTTACACCGATAAATTGCCGCCTCGTGAAGTTACCGATGTAGAAAGAATATTTTTAGTTAAAGCTCAAAAAACCACCTAACAGAATCTAATCAATTATCATCTGATATCAACTTTTCTATCTGAGCTAAGAGAGACTCAAGCTTTTTCTTTTTCTTAGGATTATTGAGCAACAGTTTCTTTGCTTTTTTAACTTGTTTGTAAGTCGATTCCATTCGCGTAACAATATTATCTTGTTTTTGAGGTCGAGAGTCTTTAATTCGTTGGCGTATTTGTTGCAGAGATAAAGATTGTTCGATCGCTTCTGCCAATAAATTCTTTCTAGCCGTAAGCTCAGCTACCCGGGCGATAGCTTTAGCTTTGGTATATTCAATTTGACCCTTCATCAAAGCCTGTTTTATATCTTCAGGCAACTTGAGCAGGGGAAGACGATTGACAATAAAAGATTCCCAAGTCATTCGCCCAACTTCAGCAAATATAGCTTTTACAGCTTCGATAGGGTTTTTACTAATAACGTTATCTGTAATCGTTTTAGCCCCTTCTTGTGAGTTACTAATAACGTTATCTGTAATAGGTTCTTTAGAGTTACTAATAAAGTTATCTGTAATCTTACCAGCAGCCAGATTCTGCATCCGATAAAGTAGCGAAACTACCTCTGACCTATCATTTTGTAGCTCCAGAGAAAGTAGTTCGAGAATACCTTCAGTTTCTTCTAAGGGATTTAAATCTTCTCTTTGTAGGTTCTCGATCAAACTCAGTTGAAACGCTTCGCGATCGCTCAACTCCTTGATAACTACGGGAACTTCACTCAGTGCTGCTGATTTACCAGAGTGATAGCGTCTTTCTCCGGCTACTAATTCGTATCGACCGTCAGGTAAAGAGCGTACGAGGAGTGGTTCGAGGATGCCGTATTTTTTAATCGAGCGAGTTAAGCTTTCTAGCTTTTTGGGGTCGAAATAGCGACGAGGTTGACTTTTAGGAAGTACAATTTCTGAGATAGGAATAGTAGTAACTGGCGATGTATTAGATACTCGTTCCTCTTTAAACAAACCAACATTTTTAAGTTTAGTTCTCTCTGGTGGGGGTTGTACTCTTTTCTTTCGATTCATCAAGCTTGCTCCATAGCAGTTGCTAACTCATCAAATAACTTGAGAGTAGCTTTATGTTTGTTATGGGATAAAGCTAATGGCTTACCCATTTCAGCAGCTTCAGCTAGAGCGGTAGCCCTGGGTAAAGGAGGAAAAACTGGAGCTATAGAACTTAATTGTTCTTGAATCGATTCTAAAGTTCTTTTATCGAGAGAATTTCTACTTTGATACATAGTGGGCAAAAAGCCAGCTATTCTTAATTTGGGATTGAGTCTTTTCTTGACCCTAGCAACGGTCTTAAGCAAAGAATCAGTTCCTTTAAGAGCTTTATATTGACATTCGATCGGAACGAGTACGTCTGTAGCAGCAACCAAACTAATGTAACTCAAAATGCCTAAAGAAGGGGGACAGTCAATCAAAATAAAATCGTAATTATCCAGAACTGGATTTAAAACTTGTTGCAACCTGAGTTCTCGTAATTCAGCAAAGATTAATTCTTGTTCTGCATTAGCCAATAAAATATTAGCTGGAACTAAATCCATATCGTGTAAGTTATGGTGAATTGGTAAAGTTGGATCTAGATCGTCTTCGGGAACTAGAGAATTATATATAGTTTTATCCAAATCTGAAGGTTCAACGCCCATAAAGCTAGTCAAAGAACCTTGAGGATCGATATCTACCAGCAAAACTCGATTGCACCCGATGGCAAGATGATAGCCAAGATTTTGGGTTGTAGTGGTTTTACCAACACCTCCAGCTTGGTTAAATACTGCGATTGTTCGGCTCATTAGAGCAATTGTTTATATTGTACAGAGTCATTCTAGCTATCTATTGCTGTTGGAATTTAAAAATCTTCTTAGGGAAACATTATCAGAAATCAATTCTCAAAAAAATTGATACCGCATTGGCATAGGCTTATTGTTTATTAATCTCAATACCTGCTGTTTAGCTTTTTTAGCGATCGATTAACTAAAGTTATTACTAGGCTGTAAAAAAGAATAGTTAAATCTAATAATTAAGGATCGAACCTGTCAATTTGGCAAGAGCCATCATCTCGGTGGGAATATAAAAATCGATCGTGAAGACAATGAGAAAGACCTTGCCAAAATTCAAAGACGAACTCAAAAGGATTTATTCCTCTTTTACCATCTGTCTTCGGCTTTATTACAGCCCGCGATTAAACTAAGGTCAAGCTTTTTTAAGATTATTCAAGAACTGCTCAAAGATTTGGAGAAAATAAAGGTAGAGGCCGTCAAATTCGATAGATAGTCCTAACTGGGTCGAAACAGCTCCGAAATGGAGAAAGAGGTAAAAAATGGTAATTCACTACGACACTTTAGGCGAACAGAATAAAAAATCTAAAGAACTATCGACAAACAAATACGTTAATGATTGTAGGCTAATATCCAATCCAGATGAACTGATACCGATATTTTCCCATGAGAACCAACTGTATCGAGATTATTTTAATTGCTTCTTGAAGCACACCGATGAAAAGAAACGGACATGGGATTGGTTCGAGCGAGAGCTTTTACCCCAAATAGTAACTCGCGATCTTTTAATTGACGCTGGAGCAGGAAACGGAGAACTTTTGTCACACTTTCTCACAAAATTTCACAGATGTATTGCTATTGAACCATCTGCAAATTTCGCTGGCGATCTCCTGAAACTAATTCCCGATCGAGACCTTTATCAAACGACAATTCTTGGTACGCCACGCTCCCTACCAAAAGCTAATCTTGTAATCGAGTCTCATGTAAAATATTATATTCCTCTAGACGAGTGGGCAATTAATACCGATCGCCTGATATCATGGCTAGCACCTGGCGGATGCCTAGTCGAAGTGCTTCAAAGCAAACATTCTGATTTCCAAACAATGAGAGCCGAATTCCTAGGACAAGATTATATCAGAGAGCTTCAGCAGTTTGCTTGGCAATATAGCCGCAAGAGAGGGATTAAGTTAAAAGTAGATACGAGAGAAGCATGGGTCACGTGCAGATCTCTAGAAATGATGTTAGCAATAGCCATCTTTACGATCAATGATGTTCCTGCCAAACTACTCAAAACCCATCCCCATCGCCCCACTCGCATACAGCTTGCTAAATGGCTTCATCAAAATTATTACTCTCCCGAAGGTATTTATCGGATGTCTTGCGTACAAGATTTTGTTCAATACTTTCTTCTTTAGATCCAGCTCGTACTTTGAGATAAAACACAAAAAAGCTAAAAACTTTACTCTAAGAGATTTTAAACGATTATATGAGGTTTATCCTGAAACTTTGAGAAAAATGGTCAAGCCTTCCTTATTTTGTCTCGTTACAAGCATCAACAACGAACAAATTATTTTACGGATAGGCTTTTAACCCATCTAATAATGACTATTTCAACTGTTCTCGATAAGCTCTGTAAGCATCATTAACAGCAGCCATCCTTTTTTGAGCATCGCGTCTGAAATTAGCATCAGGATGGTAAAGCTTGACCAGCTTTTTATAAGCAGCCTTAACCCGATCGGCATTGGCATCCGCAGAAACCCCTAAAATTTCCCACCACTGACCGTCAATAGGAAGGGACAAATAAACCTGATTATCTTGATGGAACTTTTCTATTAGCTGAACTACTTCTGACTTAATAGGAAAAGGAATTCTCATCACAACGGTAGAGTAATTAGCTTGTTTGCACCTTCCACCCTTACGACAATCAAACATAATTTTGAAAATATCTAGGGTTTGCTGTACAAACTGAAAAAGCCTGCTCGACTTGAACTTTAGAAGATCGATCGCAAGGTAAAACTCGATAAAAATCGCTAAAATAACCAAAAAGCCTTGTATCGACCTCGACTAGAATGTATCGACAAGTTGATTCTATTTCCACTTCTCCCGAAAAGTTTAGACTTCCTTTTGATGGCAAATTATCAGAGGATAATCGTTGGGTAATTCTGGCAAAACTAATACCTTGGTCAGAATTTGAAGAAGAATATGCTCAAAAATTTTCAGAAAATGTAGGAGCACCTGCAAAAACTTTTCGCATGGCAATATCCGCTTTAATTATTAAAGAAAAATTGGGAACAAGCGATAGAGAAACAGTAGAGCAAATTAGAGAAAATCCTTATCTACAATACTTTATCGGCTTAGAATATTATACAAATGAAGCTCCATTTGACCCCTCAATGTTTGTTCACTTTCGTCAAAGAATAGGAGTCAATTTTGTTAACAAAATCAATCAACAAGTAGTAAAAGAAGTATTATTTAAAGATTCGTCTCAACCTGAAAAAAAAAAGACGGAAAAGAAATAAGTGAGACTAAAAATAAAGGTAAATTAATTGCAGATTCAACCGTTGCACCGAGCGATATAAGTTATCCTACTGATTTAAACTTATTAAATCAAGTTAGAATTGTAATGGAAGTAATCATAGATTACCTTTATAAACAATTAAAAAGCCAATTATATTCTAAACCAAAAACTTATCGAAAAATAGCTAGAAAAAATTATTTATCTGTAGTGAAATCTCGCAAGCCTTCACGTAAAAAAATCAAACAAGCAATTAAAAAACAACTACAATATATTAAAAGAAATCTAGCAAATATTGACAAGTTAATTGAAGCTAATGCTAGTCTAGACCTTCTCAGTAAGAGACAATATAAACTTTTACTAGTTGCAACAGAAGTTTATCGTCAACAGTTATGGATGTATGAAAATAATAAAAATAGAATTGAAGATAGAATCGTTAACTTAACTCAACCTCATGTTCGTCCTATTGTGAGAGGGAAAGCGAGAAACTCTACTGAATTTGGCGCAAAATTATCAGTTAGTTCGATTGAAGGGTATGTATTTTTAGATAAAATTAGTTGGAATAATTATAATGAATCTGGAGATTTAAAAACACAAATAGAAAACTTTAAAAACTTTACAGGATATTACCCAGAATCTGTTCATGTCGATAAAATTTATCGAACAAGAGAGAATAGAACTTGGTGTAAAGAAGCGGATGTCGCGCCGCCGAGGTTTCCTCGGCTTTTAGCGACACCAAGCAGAGGAATTAGAATGAGTGGGCCACCTTTAGGGAGACCACCTAAAAATGTTAGTAAAGGAACAAAAAAAATAGCCCATGAAGATGAGATAATTCGTAATTCAATTGAAGGTAAATTTGGACAAGCGAAGAGAAGATACAGTCTCAATTTAGTAATGGCAAAACTGCCTCAAACATCAGAAACTAGCATTGCTATTACTTTTTTGGTTATGAATCTTTCTGCCATTTTGCGGAGCGCCCGCGCTGAGGTTTCCTCAGCGTATAGGACGCACCAAGCAAGGCAGATTTTGGGTCTTTTTTATTCTTATTTGAAAAAATCAGATTTATTAGCAAGCAAGCATTTAGAAAAGTTATATTTTGACACTCTAAAGATTATCAAAAACTATATTTTTTGTTTGATTGAAAAACAACTAATTGCTGTTTGATGTTTCAATACTTTTTTCAGCAACTCCTAAATAATTTTAAGCTAAATGATACTACCTATTTAATCTATTTTTAGGTAGTATTCTTTTTTTTGATTTATTTGTAGTAATAATTAGTTAGAGAACAATATTAATATTTCAACTCAAACCTTAATTAAATCTCAAATTATTTTCTAGGTAAACGATCTAAATCACTCCCAAACAAACTTCAATTTTTTCAAAGATTTAATTTAGTTTTTTAGCTCGATATTTAAGAGAAATGATGTTAAAATCATTAAGAATTGAGTTAAATTGTTAAGTAAGATGAGCAATTAATTTAAAACTGCTAACGAGCGGTTTAATATCATCAAAAAAATCTTTGATAATAGGTTGGATTAAAGCAACTCGATTCTCTATTTTGCTGACAACCACTACAGCGATATAAAGCTGCTATCTATGCCTAATTTAAAAGTCTTTTAAAATCTCCTGACTTATTTTTAGACAGTGGAAAATCCTCGAGTCTTTTTGGCTAATGCCAAGCGAACGAACAGTTTTAAATACTAATAATTCATTTTGATACAAGGAGATTATGTTTTTAGAAGTCTTGGCATTTACTCACGTTTTGACCTACATATTAGCCAGAATTGGTACTCTACATCAAATATTTATCATCTGGCGATCTAAAAGGAAAAATAAAATCGGCAGAGGGATAAATACTTCTCAATTATCTCTGCGATATCGAGGTAATGCAGCTTTTTTATTTTTAAGCATGGTGTTTTGGGGACTAAGTTTAGAACCAGTGGATCTTGTCGTAGCTATTAGCCGGAGTTTCGCTTTAATAATGTTTTTAATTATCGTGCGAGAGTTATGGATAGATCGCCAAGATATTAGAGCTAAATATTGGTTTTTTACTTGTCTTGGTCTAGTTGCTCTTAGTGCTGCTACGATGATCTTTCATTGGCAGTTCTTTAAGATTTTAAATCCTCTATTTGGAATGCTGACAGTATTCTTTTCGTTTGCTTTAATCTTAGGGGCTTACGATAAAGTAAAAAGGATTATTAAAGCTAAGTCTCCAGGTAAGCAATCTTTAATTGAAATGTCATTTCAGTTAACAAAAGACTTGTCAGGAGTTAGCTATGGCTTGTTAGTTGGCTTTACTAAAATGTGGCCCTTGGTTATTACTTTGTTTTTAATCGCTGGGATTAGAATTGTTAATATTACCGTTCACCTTCATTATACGAAGAAGAAAAATCAAAGCTCAACAGCTTACAAGTCTAATCAAAAAATTGATATAAATTTATTGCAGTAAAATCAGTTTGTTATTCCGAGAATCGAACCGTTACCACTCACGGACTCAGACATTCTGCTGCTACTGAATTACTCCCAATGGGATGCTCGTTAAGGCAGATTCAGGAAGCACTCAGCCACACAGATCCGAGAACAACCGCTATCTATGCACATATCGTCAATCTCTGGGAAAATAACCCTTTTTCTCAAATTGCGATCCGACTTTAGCGCGAACTCCGAGCGATTGTATGAAGAAAAGTAAAATGTATTGATCCTCAGATCTTAATTAGATAGAATTTCAATATAGAATAAATGATTTGCAACTTTAGCAATTAATAAATAATCAATCGTTGTTAGATTTTTAGATTTCAAGCTTTATTTAAAAGTTGTCAATCATAATATTTTGTGCCTCGAAGAGATTTTTAATAGTATTTCTCACAAACTGATGCTTAATCACTTATTAAGCTGAGGGTTAATATATTTCATTACCTTGCCCCAAGATAACATCCTGCCATTTTTTATTAGTCAGTGAAGTTATCATTGAGCTGTCATTAAGTTATCACAATGTAAAGTTTTGAGAGATTCCTCTAGTTAAATTTGTCAGAAATCCTCCATTCATTAAAACTTTTGTTTTAATGAATATTATTCGATTTTAAAGATATATAAATGGTTTTGATTTCTTAAACTGAAAAAAGAGGAAATATCATGACATAAATCTGTAATACCTTTATTCGAGAAGAACCAAATAGCTCAACAGCAAATCAGAACAAGTGGGAGCTTTATTTTATTGAAAATGAGCCTCACAAGAACCTAGTTAAAGCAGGAGCAATATTTGAATATTCTTCAAAAGATAATTAGATTTAGCTGATAAAGTAGCTGTGAGCGCGGTTCTGTCGCAAAAAAAGGTTTTTTTTACATCCCAGATATACGGGAATTTTATTTTTTATTTGGAATTGGATAAATGGGAAAAGCAAGCGCACCTTGGGTAGATGAGTTCAATATGCTTACCCAACAGGATAACTTGAAGTACCCTCACCAAGTAGCCGGTTGGAAGGACATCTTGTCTGTTGATGAATGGGATGAATATGTTGGGGACGTTATTCAAGATCGCGTTAATGAAGGTATGTCGATATTTGAAGCAGGATGCGGC
>JASJDA010000271.1 GCA_030065755.1 Prochloraceae cyanobacterium
CTCATAACATTTTAAGGAGAAAGAAATAATAATGCAAGCAACAACTGGTTTAAGTCAAAAAATCGAACAATCTAACAGCAAAATAGCTAATCTAAAAGAAGCTTTAAGAGCAGAAGAGAACATCTTAAAAGGATTACAAGAGCAAGTCAAACTGATTGATAAAGGAGTAACAACTCTCAAAACAATTTTTGATAAATTAAGTGGTTCTTCTGAAGCTATCGCCACTTTGACCCAGCAATTATTGGGAATTCTCAACACTGGCCAAACTTCAGAAGACTTTGATGAAGAACTAGTAGAGCAACCAAATAAAGAACCGCGCTCGAATGAGTTTTTTAGTTGGCAACAGACCAGTAACGAAGCAGTTAGTAGTTATTTTAATGTCACCAAGGGCATTGTTCAAGCTACTTATATAGGTTCTAATTCCAAACTACTATTAGAGGCGCTCTCGACTAAATTATTGCACTGGATACCAGGGATTAGTACCAAAGTAAGAAAAGCAAAACACTTACAGTTTACCTATGAATTGAAAATTGTCAGATTAGACGATGATACTACAGGTTGGTTAACGGCGCTCGATTTCTCAAAACCAATAACACCACAACTACAACTAGATTTATCAGAATGTCCTCAAGAATATTTATTAGGGCAAAGTTATCAAATTTGCTGTTTATTAGAGGATAATCATCAAAAACCAACAAGACCAGTAGTAGTCAAATCAGCAGCAGAAAAGGTAATTGATAAAAACGTTGCCCAGAACGATAATTTACCGTTTCCTAGCTATGCAATCGTCAAAAAGAAATTAGAGCGCAATAACTTATGCTACCAAGTATTAGACAAGGGAGCTACTAAGGATTTCTTAGAAGTTTGGTGTTTATCGACTGGAAAAAAAGAGCGAATAAGAGCAAAATACTTACAACAGATTGAGCTACCAAGCAGCTACTATTTCTGGACAAACAAAACAGATGAAACCATTGAAGATCCTATATTTCAGTGTTTAGCTGTATATTATCGTTGGCGTTTCAGTGAATGCCAAACATTAAAGGAATTGGAGAAATTAAAACTAGAAAACTCCTCCGAGCTGGCTGTCCTCAAATGGGCTTACAATCATCTACCAGATGAGGAAAGAACCCGAATAGATTCTATTTGTAACGATACACCTAAAAAAGTGAGTGACCCCCTCGGCTCTAAAATAGGCGAGCGAGTCGAAATAGTTAGTGCGCGACACGGTCAAGAATTAGTAGGAAAGGTGGGAATAATAACGGCTGGGAGTTCCCAATTAGGTGTGGTAGTTGCCATCGAGGGATACGATAAGAAATTCTTCTTAAGAAATGAAATTAAACCAGCTATTGAATTAATAGCTGGCTGAATAAATCAGGAGTAATGAGACTCACTATGTTACTCCTTTATCGTCCCTTTATGACAACATTTAAATAATAGAAAAAAAGATGGAAAACTCCTCACTAAATAACCCTGAATCGGGTCAGGTTAACTTAAATTCTAATGTTGAACTTGAACCGATATTAGGTGAGATTGTACCTCAAATTTTATCGAACGAACTTAGCGAAGAAGAAGAAAAAGAGCGTCTTCGACTTGAAAGACAGGTAGAAAGAGCCTTTTATCAGGCGGGAATCGCTTTGTTTCAACTGAGATCTCGCCGTTTGTATCGCAACGAATTTAATAGTTTCTCAGAATATACTCAAGCTAGATTTAACTTTGGAAGACAAACTGCTAATAGATTAATTGCTGCAGCTAAGGTTTATGACAATTTGGTGCCCAATGGGCACCTGATACTACCAGTTAATGAGCGTCAAGTTAGACCGATAACGGCACTCAATGCCGAAGAGCAAAACCAAGTATGGCAAAGCGCCATAGAGAAAGCCAAAGGAGTTGCACCCAGCGGCAGACTAGTTAAAGAAATAGCACAAAAAATGTACCCCACTCAACCATCCAAGAAACCAGAAATTGCCCACCATCTAAAACTTCAGCCAAGAGGATTGGTAGAAATCAATACACCTCATTTAGTAGACCTGCATCAACGTTATGGTCGTATCTATTTGGTGCATAAAAGCACAGTAGAAATTTGGGCTAGGAACATTGAGTCGATGACGATGAATTTGCATAAGCTCAAGCATTCTGAAGTCGAACCAGTGCCTTTTGAGAGAGAGCCACAGTTAATGTCAGTGCGCTCGAGACTAGAAAAACTTTTTAAGTTAGGTTTAGATCCATTAGATCGCGAAATACTAATGCTTCTAGAGAGACCAGTAGCATTTACACCAAGAGAAATGGAATGCCTGGAAGCTATTGAGGCACGTTACAGCAATTGAAAGAGTAGCTCGTTTTGAGTAGCTCGTTTTGAGTCACGGAAGCCATTAATTAATTTACTCACTATTCCAAGACGAGCTACTCACTACTCGATAAATCTTTATCCTGTGCGGCAATATCTTCATCAGATAATATCGCTCCCCTTTGCTTTCAATTTCAGATTTATTTCAAATTAAATAGTTTTTTTAACGCTTAATCATTTGAGTTTTACTTACCTCAAAGAAATAAGTGGTGGAGTTTTTTGTCCAAATTTTAGACATTTAGGAGACAATAAAGATGTCTTGGGAATACTTCTCTGCCCAAAATCCTTGTCCTATATGCGATGGTATAACTTCCAATTGCAGAAAGCCAAGAAATTCAGATATTACACTTTGCCATCACTTTGTAGACACTGAATCAGGTACGAGAGGATATAAGTTTATCAAACCTACAGCCGATCGCATTTGGGGCATCCATGTTCTTGATGATGGCAAGAAAGAATCGTGGCAGCAAAGAATTGAGAAATATAATTCTAAGCGCGATCTCACAGAGATCCGCTCTTCGGTGCGAGAAAAGAAAACCGAACGTTTAAAACAATCTCAGTTTTTATCTATAGAAGAAAGAGCGCATCATAACCGCATAATGCTGCAATCGTTGAGTTTAGATGAAGACCACCAAAAGAGTTTACGGGTTCGAGGTTTATCCGATAGTGCGATCGGAGATAGACTTTTAAGAAGCGTACACGATCTTTTGTCCTTACCTGATAGCATCGATCCTAAACTACCAGGGGTAAGTATCGATCGCTCCCGCAAAAAATGTTTGAGACTATCGGGTAGAGGAATTTCATGTCCGGCATTTTCCCCGTTGGGTCTAATCACAGGCATTCAGGTTAGATTAGATAATACCAGCAAAGGGAAGTATCGGTGGCTTAAATGGCAGTTTTCTTCTCATCTTCCAAATGGAGAAATGCCTATTACCTGCGTGGTTCCTAAAAAGCTATCCCAAACAGACTTCATCGGATTAGCTGAAGGGATACTAAAGCCGATCGTAATTGCCGAACTGCATGGAATAACTTGCATGGGAGCAAGTGGGGGCAACTTTACTCCCAGTCGGAACCAGTTAAAGGAATATCTATCCATCGTCTCGACTCAACAAAATACGAAACGGATCGTATACTTTGTAGATGCTAATGCTGTTGCCAATGACCAAGTTTATAAGCGGGACTGTAAAACGATAAAACTGCTAGTGGATTGGGGTTTTGAAGTTAATATCGCCGATTGGGGACAACTGTACGATCGTTCGGCCCTCGATTTTGACGAGTATTTAGCAGACGGTCAAAGTTCTTATAATCTGATCTGTGCAGAAGAATATTTAAGCCTAAAGGATTTTCAGAGTTTTGCAGATTTATTTAAACCTGTCGCACATTTCCTGAGCAAAAAACCCTTCTCCTCAAAAGGTTTCGATCGTACCAGGGGGAGACAATCGATCTATAAGTTTAAAAAGGGAGAGCGAGCAAAAACGATTATTAATTTAATGGAGTTTGGCTACAAACAGATTATCGATATATCGGGGACAGGAACGGGAAAAAGCACATTAATCGAACAAATAGAACCCATTGATAAGCTTTTTTATGTAAGCTCTGCTCATAGGAACCCGACAACTGCAGCCGCTGAAAGAATTTTCGACATGCCAGTTCGCCACGATGGAATGGATTTCGACTACAAGAGAAAAACACCACTGGGTAATCCTTATCAAGTGTACAGCAATAGAAACAAAGAACCAGCAACAGCAGACCATGTAAGCGTTAGAGAGCCAGACATCCCCAGTCTTTGTCAAAGTGCGGATATATTTAACTCAATGCGCTCGAAAGGCTACAAACCCGACGACAGCGACGGGAAACTAAATCCAATATGTTCTGCTTGTCCGAAAAATATCAGTTGTGCCAATAAAATAGAAGATGGCTCTGGCTATAGATCCGCTCGGAAAATAGCTCTCAAACAAAAGAAACTGAGAATTTCCGCAGAGTCTCTTCCAAATCCTCAAGAATTCGATTACAGCAAAGTAATTTTAGTTGTTGACGAACCTAGTGTGACGCTAAGATGGACGGAAAAAACCCCATGTACTTTGGTGGATTTCGAGCGCTCTCTTTCCGAGGTGGAAATGAGAGACAAGCAACTATACGATCGCCTTTTCCCTATCAAGCTTTCTCTGTACAATCTCTTTAAAGATGCCCAGCAAAAACCTTACGGACTCGGCGATCTCGAAGTTAGAAAAGCTCTGGGTTCTGCTCCAAAGGATTTACCAGGGACGATCGATCTCCTTGAAACCATAGTGACCAAGCTAACCGATCTAATTGAAGGCCAGATAGATATCAAATCGGTTGAAAAGAAATGGCGTAGTAATGCGAGTGTTGCCAACCAGGTAGCAAGCAGTCAAACTCAAGATAATCTCCAAAACATTCACAGTAATTGGCTAATCCCATTCCTCAAAGTCTGGGGAGGTATTAAAAACGGTGCGTTGCGAATCACTAATCGTCAAGTATTAACTGTCGCTACCCTAAACACTCGCTTTGCAGAAATAGCGTCTTCTGCAAAAGCAGTGATTTATTTGGATGCTACGATCGAGCCGGAATTGCTAATGACAGCTTTGAATCTCAATCGAGAACAAACTGCGATAATAAAACAAACGACTGAGATTTCCAAAAACCTAGAAATAGTCCAGGTAACGGGATTTAAGAAATGTCTGCGCGAGCGTTCTAACAATTTAAAGCAACGGATAGAAGCCGTTAAAGCCAAATTAGCGACCGTACATTCAGGAGATGTGGTTTTCCTCGATTACAAAAAAAACATGGAGAATATTCACGGGCATTGGTTCAACCACTCAAGGGGGACGAATGAGTGGCAAGAAATCGGGAATCTAGTAGCGATCGGTACTCCCAACCTCAATGTTGGTGAAATAGAGGATCTGTATTTATGCTTGTACGGTACTGACAATTACGACGAAAAACGCTTCAATAGTTTTTACGATCGTTTTACGCAGCAGGAGATTATACAGGCCGTCGGTCGGTTGAGAGCAGGTAATAGATGCGATCGACAGTTAAAATTCTACTTCCTCTCAGACTTCGATCTAGGCTTCCTTTCTGAGATGGGGTATGAAGTGACGAGCGTTAATTCCTTTGAAATTACGCCAGAAGCGGGAGATAAAACCCAAGTAAAGACATGGGGTTTAATTACGATCGCGAAGAGTTGGTTTGAGGCACATGGAAGTCTGGCTAAGTTAACTCAGAAAGAAGTTAGTGTTGCGATCGGTTGTACACAAGGGTACGTGAGTCGATTACTCCAGTCGATTGGAGGATGGAAGGAATTTAAAGTTCAGGTGGAAAAAATATTACTTTCCCTTCAAGGAGATACTAGAAGTAAAAGTAATATATTTGAGTCGCTGGAAAGTCAGGAATTAAACTACTTCCGAGAGATTTTAAAACTGCCAACGCTCGAAGCTATAAAAGAGATTGTAGATATTATTAGGAACTGTGGTTGGGATGATTTCTTAAATTATTTACTCTCAGAGGATGTAATTGAAGTCGAGCGACCCAAAATCTTAGGCTTGGTGGCGGCAATATTTACTAGTTTGCCCCTGGGTTCAGAAATTAACTGGCGAGAGCTGCTCTGCTAAATAGCTGAAAATTTAAGACAAATAAATTAGATGATTTTCAGTAATTACTACCTTTTAAAATCCTAGTATGTCCAAGTTAAATTAAAAAAGAAAAATATAAATAAAGAAATATTTTGAGCAATTAAATGAAAATTGAATCAATAATTTGTTTTGAGCAAATTATTATAATGGTCTTTTATACTTCGTCCAAGTTTTATCAAATCACTTATCTTGATACATTAGGAATAGTTGGCAAGTGTCAGGGGACGTTTTACTCATCAGAGGTAGCGAAAGCAGTAGCTAGAAGATTGATTAAAATTATGGCGAACAATTAAAAAATGACGACGAAGAGTCGTCATGAAATATTGCCTTAAGAGATAAAAATCAAGTTGTACATAATATGATAATGTCAAATCAAATAATTATCAACCTTAGATAAGAACAAGCACATATTAAAATCCAGAACGGATATTTTTTTTTGACGAAAATTAATTAAGAAAATCTTTAAAAAAGTCAAGCCCGCGAGAAAGTTTGTTTATCTTATTTGGTATAAATAATCTGGAACTACTTACGCTGATTTATACCAGATAAAAATTTTTTTGGTTCTCCCGAACTTTACTTGCAAAACTGATAGTAATTGCGAGTATGGCTCCGCAGGAGCTATACTCGCCCCCTCTGTTGACTAAACGGTTTAGTTGAATAAGCTGCGTGACCAAGCCCCTTCACCTCTGCCTCTTTGCTTGACCGAGACGGAACAACTGCGAACTGCTTGCAGCAGCGCTTCGCTCCCGAGGCGAGACAACTGCGAACTGCTTGCAGCAGCGCTTCGCTCCCGAGGCGGAACAACCGCGAACTGCTTGCAGCAGCGCTTCGCTCCCGAGGCGGAACAACCGCGAACTGCTTGCAGCAGCGCTTCGCTCCCGAGGCGGAATAACTGCGATCGAAACAGTCAGCTGCGATCGAGACAGTCAGCTGCGATCGAGACGGTCAGCTGCGATCGAGACAGTCAGCTGCGATCGAGACGGGATGACTACGAACTGCTTGCAGCAGCGCTTCGCTCCCGAGACGGGATAACTACGATCAAGGCGGGAGAACACGCAACCTCGATTGATTTTCAGGGGATTAATATGCTTTATTATTATTGATAAAAAACGAGATTTTTGTTGAATTAATAAGAAAATGGCATCTAGTGTTGAACTTCATTTAATGAATCAACTTCTAAAATTAGAAGGGATGAAAGTTATAGATTACCGAATAATTGAAAATATCGGAATATTTTTATCTCTAAAAAATACTAAAAAGCAAACGATTTGTCCCCGATGTGGAAAGACAACTGATTTTTTATTACATCAGAATAATTTTATTACTGTTAGAGATTTATCTTTTGGGGAACAACAAGTTTATTTAAAGGTCAATCGTCGGTTACTCCGATGTTCTCATTGTAGCAAAAAGTTTAGTGAAGACCTAGAATTTGTCAGAGAAAGAAGAAAATATAGCAAAAGGTTTGTTACGAAAATTATTGAAGAAGTTTTAAATAGTGACATTCAGAATGTAGCTAAGAGAAATGATATAAGCGAACAGGAAATTGAAACAATGCTCAAAGATTTAGGGGAGGAGTTAGTCAAACAAAAACCGACTAATTTAAATAAGTTGGGTATTGATGAAATAGCTGTGGTCAAAGGGCAAAAAAACTATTATGTAGTTTTGGTGGATCTAGAAAAGAGAAAGGTGGTGGGACTTATAGAAAAAAGAACTACTGAAAAGATTATAGAATACCTGGAGGCTTGGGGAACAGAGATTTTATCCAAAATAAAAGAAGTAAGTATTGACCTATGGAAATCTTATAAGAGTATTGCTGAAAAGTTAATGCCTCAAGCTGAAATTGTTGGCGATCGATTTCACGTTATGAAACAAGTAACTGATGAATTAGATTCTGCTAGAAGAAAAATTAAAAGAGAAACAGAAAAAATTAAAAGCAAATCAAAAAAAGAAAAGATATTAGAGGGATTAAAAAATAGTAAATATGTCTTATTAAAAAATGAAAAAGATTTAAATGATACTGAAAAAGAGAAATTAAAAGAAGTTGAAAAAGTAGCTCCTATTTTAACTGAAATGCACGGCTTAAAAGAAGAACTAAGAACTATTTTTGAAACCAGTAAAGATTGGACTGAGGGACTATTAGAAATAGCAGATTGGTTGAAGAATATTTCTAAATATTTTCCGAAAAGTTTTGGGACAATAAGAAGATGGATTGGCGAAATTATTGCTTACTTCGATGAAGGAACTACACAAGGAGTAGTTGAAGGAATTAATAATAAACTTAAGTTGATAAAACGAAGAGCATATGGTTTTAGAAATTTTGATAATTTTCGACTAAGAAGCTTTTTAACTTGGGATTTTAGTAGTTAGTTTTACAAGTAAAGTTCGGGAGAACCCTAATATCTTTTCTTTTTTTGATTTGCTTTTAATTTTTTCTGTTTTTCTTTTAATTTTCCTTCTAGCAGAATCTAATTCATCGGTTACTTGTTTCATAACGTGAAATCGATCGGCAACAACTTCAGCTTGGGGCATTAACTTTTCAGCAATACTCTTATAAGATTTCCATAGATCTATACTGACTTCTTTTATTTGGGATAAAACCTCTTCACCCCAGGCTTCTAGGTATTCTACGATTTCTTTTTCTCGTCTTTTCTCTATAAGTCCTACTATCTTTTTTTTCTCTAAATCAACTAAGACTACGTAATAATTTTTTTGACCTTTGACTACAGCTATTTCATCAATCCCTAACTTATTTAAATCAGTAGGTTTTTCTTTAACTAACTCCTCGCCTAAATCTTTTAACATTGTTTCAATTTCTTGCTCACTTACATCATTCCTTTTGGCTACATTTTGGATGTCACTATTTAAAACTTCTTCAATAATTTTCTCGACAAATCTTTTTGTATGTTTTCTTCTTTCTCTGACAAATTCTAGATTTTCACTAAACTTTTTGCTACAATGAGAACATCGGAGTAAACGACGATTGACCTTTAAATAAACTTGTTGTTCCCCAAAAGATAAATCTCTAACAGTAATAAAATTATTCTGATGTAATAAAAAATCAGTTGTCTTTCCACATCGGGGACAAATCGTTTGCTTTTTAGTATTTTTTAG
>JASJDA010000272.1 GCA_030065755.1 Prochloraceae cyanobacterium
CCACTTAAAACTATACCCAGTACTAATACAGCTATTATCGCTCCTACTGGATCGATCAGCACTCCTTCAGATTCGAGCAAAGTAGCCACTTTTCGTTCTACCTGTACTTGTTTGAGCAAGGGACCAATTACTGTTGGTCCAGTTACAATTACCAAAGATGCGTAAAGTAAGGCTAGTTCCCAAGGTAAATCGACTAAAAAGTGGGCAGCAATTCCACCTCCTATTAAAGTAATTAGGGTTCCAAAAATAACTAAATTGCGCAGAGTGCCAGAAATTTTGATTAAGTCTTTAATTTGGATGCTCAGTCCTCCTTCAAATAAAATTAGCGCGACTGAAAGAGAAACTATTACTTCTAAACCGTATCCGAGTAACTGTGGATCTATAAAACCTAGACCGTCTCTTCCTAGAAAGATGCCGAAAAACAGCAAAAACACAATGCCTGGAATTTTCAGATATTTGCCCAGCACTTGAGCGCTAATGCCTGCGATGACCGTTACAACCATTAGTACTGTAATTTCAAAAGGTTTTTCCATCCTCAATCCTCTTTCTTGAGTTTTTATTGTGAGTTTTGATTTGATCAATTCCTAATTCGGGAAGGACAGTTATTTCTCGCCAGCCAATTACTGGCAATTGTTTAAGAGATGATTCCTTTTTCATTGCAACCTAACTCAATAGTTCGCAGAAGGGATAATAGATTTGTGGGATAAGGATTATCTTTTTAGCCAATAACCATTACCCTTTCCAACGCACAGCTAAAGCCTCTCTTGCTTGTTCTCGATCGTCAAAATGGATTTTTTCAGTACCGAGAATTTGATAATCTTCGTGACCTTTACCAGCAATTAATACTCCGTCTCCAGGTCGCGCGTCCCTAATAGCAGCTTTAATTGCAACTGAGCGATCGATCTCGACGATCGGTTTTACCGAGTCGGGAATTCCTGTCAAAATATCTTCTAAAATCTTTTGCGGGTCTTCAGTACGAGGGTTGTCAGATGTTACTACTACCACGTCAGCCAACTGAGCGGCTATTTTACCCATTAAAGGGCGTTTAGTCCGATCGCGATCGCCTCCGCAACCGAACACGCAGATCGTTTTACCTGGAATAAAAGGTCGCGCAGCAATCAACAAATTCTCTAAACTGTCGGGAGTGTGAGCATAATCGACAATAACACTAATATCCTGTTGTGAGTTGATTTCCACTCGTTCCATGCGTCCAGGAACCCCAGGAAATTCTTTAAAACACTCCACTACAGCCTCTAGTTCTAAACCTAAGTGTAAAACTGCCCCTGTAGCGGCGAGAAAGTTAGCAAGATTATATTGACCTACTAGGGGCGATCGAAACTCAACCTCTCCCTTGGGTGTATGTAAAATTCCGCTAACCCCATTAGGTTCGTAAGTTAGACCACTGGTATAAAGATCCGCACTATTGTCGCTGACGCTGTAACTCCAAACCTTCTCCGAACTGAGACTTTCAATTAAACGCACCCCGTAGGAGTCGTCTTGATTAATAATTGCCTTCCCTTTGAGATATTCGGAGTTAAATAACAAAGATTTGGCAGCAAAATAATCCTCCATATCCTCGTGGAAGTCGAGATGGTCTTGAGTGAGGTTAGTAAACACTCCCACCTCAAAAGAACAGCCTTTGACCCTACTTTGTGCTAAAGCGTGAGAACTAACTTCCATCACCCCATATTGGCTTCCTGCTAGGACTGCTTGCGCTAATTTTGCTTGCAATTCCACGGCAAAAGGAGTAGTGTGTACGGCAGTTTCTTCAAATCCTGGCCAACGAGTGTATAAAGTTCCCAATAGAGCTGTTGGTAATTGGGATTGTAGCAAAAAGAATTCGATTAAATGAGTAATAGTAGTTTTACCGTTAGTTCCAGTAACTCCTACCATTTTTAACTGCTGTGTCGGATAGTTATAGAAAGCTGTCGCCAATTGAGCAACTGCTGCGATCGGATCTTCAATGGCGATCGCCATATCTTCTGCTGTTGGGGGATATTTTGCTGCAGCTTCAGGAGAAATCAGTGCTGCGATCGCGCCGCTGTCAATTGCACTTTGCCAAAACTCTCCCCCATCTACTCGCGTCCCTGGCATTCCAATAAATATATCCCCCTGTTTGCAAGCATGGGAATTAGTACAAAGTCCTTTGACTTCCATATCCAGTGCGCTTCCCTCGGAAATTTGCACTAGAACAGGAACTTTAGCTAATAAGTCGCGCAGCTTCATCAGATTTCACTCCTGAATATTCTCGATCGATTAATTTTTAATTTAGTCGCTCAAATATTTCTGTAACATTCGCTCTATTTGCTTGACTGAAGCGCGAGGTGAAGGACGAGGTATGGGTTGTTCTTTTCCCTGGCGATCGCAGTGCAATACTGGTATTTCGTACTCATAGGCTGCAAACCAATCTTCGCGAGTAGTAATATCTCGTATTTCGAGTTCCAAGTCAAGATTTTCAATCTTCTCTAATTTTTCTTGCAGTCCTTCGCACAAATGGCAATCTGGCTTACTGTATAAAATTAATCGCATTCCCTTGCTTTTTTTTTTGGAGTTCAACTCCCAATGGTACCAACCAATAACTTAAAGATTTGGACTTTTTTTATAAAAATAAGAACATTGTTCGCCGACGCTCGCCTTCGTAGAACGCCAGACTCTTTTTAGGTAGAGTTGAATTTTTTTTTCTTTTCCTTTGTCGGGATTACAAATTTTTTGCAGAATATTTTTCAAAAAATGTAACTATAGCAACACAGCATATAATATAGAGAAAGGAGGTCAAATACAAACTATAGAAACAAGAGATAGAGTAGTAACCAGGAGGGCAAAAGGTAATGAATGAAGAAACAAGAGAACAAATATCTTTTTCCTGGATGAGCGATGAAGACTGGTTTAATCTGGGAAAAGCTGATGCCTGGGAACGAAAAAACAAGCAGCCACCAGAACACGACAGTCAAGCTGCTAGTATGTACGAGCTGGGTTATTGCGAGGGAGAGATTAAACATCCGCCGATTGAAACAATTACTAAAAATGTAAGCAATTAATCAATCTCTTGAAATCCGAGTCGATCGGTTAGCTCGAAGCAAAAAATCATCTCAAAGCAGACCCATTAAACGCAAGTTCGACAATTATATCGAAGAGAAAAAGGTGGTTTGAGGATATCTGTAGAATAAAAAATATTAAGATTTTTACTTAATGTCGAACTGAAATTAATCGAAAAGTTACTATGAAGAATTAACAGGAAATTAGTTAAAAAAGACTGTCTTTGCAATTAGATTCAAATTCAATATTTAGTGCAGCCAAAAAGTTAACAAATCTTCAAGATACGACGGCTCTTCACGAAATCGAAGGGAATGCAATAGTCCGAAGGGCTTTGGTAATTCTCAATTAGAGCCGACGATCGTCTTTTTTCACGCCTTGTCAGGAGGTGAAAAAATATTCCTATGATTCATACAAACAGAGTCAAGCGAGGGAGTAAAAGAAGCCTGGGGTCGCCTTATAAGGACAATCGATTAGTTCCTCACCGGCGGCGTTTTCGCTGGGTCGTAGATGCCTCATTTCCTCTAGCATTAACGATCGCGGCGGGGATTATCGTCTTATTGCCTAATTTGTTGCCAACAGATGGGCGAGTAGCTTTGTTTGCTTTAATATTGGCTGCCATCTTGTGGTCGACTACTTCGATCGACGTCTCCTATGTTGCTCTAGGAGCAGTGATGCTGCTGGTTGTCACGGGCAGTACTACTCAAGAACAGTTGTTTGAATCCTTAGCTTCGGACGTAGTTTGGTTGATGATAGGTGCTTTTATCCTGGGGGGCGCAGTGCAAAAAACTGGTTTAGCAGCGCGGCTGACTCAGCTAGTTGTAGCGCGAGCGCGGACGGTGCGCAGCCTCTTCTGGCTATTGACTAGCGTGTTAATTCCTTTGTCTTTCTTAATTCCTTCAACCTCTGGTCGAGCAGCAGTAACTATTCCCATCTTCCAAAGCATCACTACTGCAGCAGGAGACAAACGCATAACCCGCGCCCTAGCTTTGCTGATACCGACGATTATATTAGTATCGACCATTGTCGCCTTAGTTGGTGCGGGGTCTCATTTTGTCGCTAACGACTTGCTAGAGCAAATTGTAGGAGAGCGGATTTCTTTTACCCAGTGGGCAATTTACGGCTTGCCCTTTGGTATTGCTGCCAGTTATGTTTCCTGCTGGGTAATTATGATGCTATTTCTAGATAAGAGCATCCTCGATCGCCAGTTGTCAATTTGGACGGCCAAACAAAAGCCACTTTCACTGGCGGAATGGAAAACCTTAATTATTGTAGTTTTAATCCTAGGGCTCTGGTTTAGTGAAAGTTGGCACGGCTTAGAGATTGCCACTATCTCAGTGTTCGGCGCGCTGCTGCTAACCTTGCCTAATTTTGGTGTTTTGAGCTGGAAGGAGGGAATAAAAGCAGTTTCGTGGAATCTGGTTATTTTTGTCGGGTCGGCTGTAGTATTAGGACGAACATTGATTCATTCTGGTGCTGCTCAATGGATTATCGATCGAATTTTTGTTGCTAGCGGCATTGTCAATACAGATTCACCCTTACTGATTCTGCTATTTTTGGCGTTTATTTCTCTCACTTCTCATTTATACATTACCTCCCATACCGCACGGACAGCAGCATTAGTTCCAGCCATACTGTACCTAGCCAGTAGTTTGCAGCTCAATCCAGTAGCAATGTTGTTCTTCAGTATCGTGGGTATGGACTACTGCTTGACATTTCCAGTCAGTTCCAAGGCTTTATTAATCTTCAGTGAAGTCGAAGGTATGACTTATCAACCGTCAGATTTGCTGCGTTTGAGTTCAATAATGTTATTGGTTCACGTGGCGCTGATGTTGCTTTTTTACTACGGCTACTGGCGCTGGATTGGTCTAGCGCTGTGATTTTCAGGGAGAGCAAAAGATGAAATTGCGACAAAAACTGTTTACGACATTTAGCGGTTTAGCTGTGCTAGCTTTACTCAATGCTGGGGTGACTGGGTGGGCAATCTCTCAGTGGCGAACTAGCAATAAAAATTTGGAGGCTCATTATCAGCACAGCTTAAGGCTAAAAACCCTGCAAAGCACTGTTTATCGAGCCTTAAAAGAAGTGCCAGATGCGGTTGCTGGTGATGAAGATGCCTCAGTAGAATTCGAGCATTTGCTCAAGCCTGCCGAGCAACAGTTTGAGGAATGGGCAAAATTGGCTAAAACCGATAAAGAACGAAAACAGGTGCAGCAATTTCGCTCTGCTTACCAAATCCTCCTGAGAGACGTAAGAGCAATTTTCAATCTCTTAGAAGAGGGAAAGCGTGCCGAAGCATTGAAGTTGATGGAGGAGGAACTGGAAAAAAAGAGCTTGGTGGAGTTTGAGAAGTTAATGGATGAGGCTGTTAATTTTGACGAAAAATCTCGAATGGCGATTTTAGCGCAAGTCAGGGGTACTAGAGAAACAGCTCAATTGGTACTGACTCTCGCTGCTTTCGGCACCATTTCTCTGGTCTTACTGCTAGCAGCTTATCTGACCTCCGACTTGTTTTCTCCCCTGGGCCAAGTACAAAAAGCGC
Organism: Prochloraceae cyanobacterium; assembly: GCA_030065755.1. Lineage (GTDB taxonomy): Bacteria > Cyanobacteriota > Cyanobacteriia > Cyanobacteriales > JASJDA01 > JASJDA01. Next base: position 5,576 of record JASJDA010000272.1, read on the forward strand.
TACAAAATGCCGCTAAAGGCGATCGCGAATCTCGCTTAGACGAAGAACGAGCCGATGAATTGGGGGCAATTAATTTGGCATTCAATCGAGCGATCGAATCCATACAACATCGCGAACAACTCCTAGAGTTAGCCGCATTGCCGAAAGACCCACAAGCAAAAGATTTCCGTTTGGGCTTAGAAGATATGCCCTCGCGATTGACTATATACAAGCTGTTATATCAAACGCGAATGCAGCTCGACCAATGGGCGAACAACAACGGAGCCAAAAGAGACCAAACTACTGATGCAAAAAAACAGCCAATTACCGACCGACTCGATCGACTCTTGCACGCTGTCACCCACATAATTGAGTTTGGCTTTCCTTTAGACCTCCACATAACTCAGACTGACATACCAGCGCTGCTTTATGAAGTACTGTCCTACTTTCAAGAAGAATGTGCCAAACGCAACATCAGCATCGAGTTAGAAGTTGCACCAGAGGTTACTGAGGCGATCGTAGACAGGCTCAAGCTTCGCAAAGTTATAAGTGAATTAGTCAGTAATGCTCTCGAAGCGCTGCCAGAGCGCGGCGGTCGCATTCAAATAGGCGCGAGTCTCGTTACTGATAATAGAGAGCTTTTAATTGAAGTCAGAGATAACGGTAAAGGTATCAAAGAGTCTTTAATCGATCGAGTTCTTGCTAGGACTGAAACTTTCCTAGACGAACCCATTCCTGTGGGACTGAGACTGACAAAATCTATTATCGAGCAGCACGGAGGAGAATTGATTGTTAAGAGTAAGCCTGGAGAAGGAACTCAAGTCCAAATTAAATTGCCTTTGCACGTCAACCAAAATTTATCAACCCCAGCCCTTGTTTAAAGAAGAATAGGGCGGATCTTTCCGCAGGAGGGTAAATAATGACTTTACACATTTTAATTGCTCCATCTGGTTTTAAAGAAAGTCTAGATGCAGATGAAGTAGCTAACTGTATTGCTACAGGTATTTTGCGAGTAATACCAGATGCAGAAATTCAAAAAGCGCCATTGGTAGATGGTGGGGAAGGATTTACTAAAGCCTTGGTGGAAGCAACTGACGGCACATTGCACCCAGTAACAGTAACTGGGCCAGTAGGACAACCTGTAGAGGCTTACTTCGGCTTCTTAGGAGATACCGAGAACAAAATAGCTATTTTGGAGATGGCTGCTGCTGCTGGATTGCGACTTGTACCTCCCCAAGTGAGAGATCCTCTAGTAACAACTACTTACGGCGTAGGCGAACTGATTAAAGCATCATTAGATGCTGGTGCGGAACAAATTTTATTTGGCTGTGGCGACTCCGGTACTAATGATGGGGGTGCTGGTATGGCGCAAGCACTGGGAGTCAGATTATTAGATGCAGCAGGTCAGGAATTGGGACGCGGTGGTGGCGAATTGGCAAAACTAGAGCGCATAGATTTATCTCAGCGCGATCGCAGAATCGGGCAAATACAGATTGATGTTGCTTGTAACTGGCACAATGTTCTTTGCGGCGATCGGGGAGTGGCAAGAGTTTTTGGCCCTCAAAAGGGTGCTTCACCAGAAACAGTAGAACAAATGGCCGCAGCACTCGATCGCTATGCAGAAATAATTAAAAGAGACTTAGGAATTGACGTGCGCTCAATGCCTGGTGGAGGTGCTTCTGGTGGATTGGGTGCTGGCTTGCACGCCTTACTGGGGGCAACACTACACTCTCGCTACGAGATTGTCATGGAATATTTAGAACTTGACAGTCTGCTGCCAGAAGCCGATCTAGTGATTACTGCAGAAGGCTGTATTGACTTTCAAACCCCGCGAGGAAAAATTCCTGCAGAAGTAGCGCAGCGTGCCAAACGCTATCATTTGCCAGTAATCGCGATCGCTGGAACCATTGGACGAGATGCACCTGTAAATCTAAAATACGGCATTGACTCATTTACGAGTATTTTGGAACATCCTTGTCCTCTCTCTGAAGCGATCTCCGAGGCTCCCGAACTGCTAACTAATGCAGCAGAAAGGGTTGCTCGTTTGCTGATAGTAGGTCAACAACTTAAAGGCTTGCATGGGGAAAACCACCTCGATCCCAAGGGGATCCGCGTAGCGGCGCGGTAGATTAGTTTCCAGAAAAATAACATTTTAATTGTCATTTAGCTGAATAGAGAAATTTCCAGGGGGGTTACTTTTATTAACAAATTACCTGTCGTTCTAATACCAATTTCCTAAATGTTTGCTACATATCTTTTTACTCCCCCTCTTCCCACACTCCCCACACTCAAGAGCGAAAATCATTTGTAGCAAACATAAAATAAATTGGTATTACTGAACTAGGGCGTGTCTGCAAACTCAATATGTAAATAAATATTACAAAAATTAGAACCTCTGCGTAAATTAATAAGGTTAGCTCGGAGTAATAAGCAGCGGGTAGAAACTATAAATTTTATATTGTGCAGACACACCCTAGTATGAGTAACTTTTTATTGGTTCCCATATACATAGATGCCTTGCATCTCAAATACGGAACGAGCGTAGCAGAAGCAATGGTGGCGTTTAATCGTCTCCCCTATTTCAGTGGGAAGCGAGATGTCAACCCTGATACTGTTAATTTGAGTGAATCTATTGTTTCTCAGCCTTTTCAAAATAAGAATCTTTATCTAAAAGCTGGAATCCGCCTCCATTGGGCGCTACCCGATGCACTGACTAAAGAAAGTGACAATGGCAAATTTCCTGCCGTTCCTAATCGTTGGCTAGTAACTCGTCGCGATCGCGAAGGTACTGAACATTGGATTGTTGAAAGTGATTATCTGTATCCGCCAAGTGCAGGTTTTCAGGAGGATAGTGTTACCTATCCTTATCAAGATAATCCAAATTCCCCACGTTTCAGGTATCTAGGGAGAAAGCTGACTTTCGCAAAATGGAAAAATAATCAACCAGGAAGCAATTCTGATGCAAAGTACCTAGAACGTCTAACGGCTGTAGGTTATGGAGAACCGACTTTTGCTGCCTTTTATCCTAACTGTCGTAGTGTGTTTGGTTTTCACGATCGAAAATATGCTGATGCTACTGCTTTACCAGATGCTGGTCTCCAATACGATGTTATTGGCTGGTATAGTGACCCGGAAAAAAACTATCTAAGTGAATTTTTAAAAGACTTCAAAACAAGCTTCAAAGAAGATTTTCCAGAAGAGGAACTAACTCCTGAAGTTTTTATTGATGCAATTGAAGAAGAATTAAAGTGGAAATTTCAAATTTCTTATGCCAAGGATGAAGATCCTCAAAAAGATCGTCAAAACTTTATTCATGCTGTTAAAAATAAATTAAATTGGGCAGATAATACTTTTCTTCAGAATGGAGAGTCTCCCCAGATTATTTGTTATTCTCGGTTAACTTTTAATCCACCTGCAAGCTACTCAGGACAGTCTCCGTTAGAAAAAGCTAATATTAGCCTAGCCGTTGCTAATACCGGAACAGAAGCATTATCGGCTTATCTGGCTGAAACTATTGATAAATCTCAGAAAGCGATCGCCGAAGAACAATTAGAAGCCCTACAGTTTGC
>JASJDA010000032.1 GCA_030065755.1 Prochloraceae cyanobacterium
AAGTCAGAATCTAAAAAAATTAAAGTCAGTGAAGAGGTCGCCCCCTCCACTGCTCTCCAAAACCGTGCTTGATACTTTCGCATCACACGGCTCCTCAATGAAACAGCGCTTGTCATGCGCACGTCAATCAGAAAATTTGTACATTATGTACTCATTTCCGTCAGGATTTCTCCCCCAAATTCGACCAAATTTATCGGCTGTGTAGGGAACATCGTCAACCCAAATGAAGTTAACTTTATCCCATGCCCTTGAGAACTTTTCGCCCCATTTCTGTGACTCATAATTCTTGATTTTTATTAAGTCTAATTTGGTCTTTTCGTCGTGACAATGTCGATGAAGAAGTTGCCAGTTTTTATACTCATCCTTGCCGCCAATGGCTTTTGGGTTGATATGGTCTAACTCTATTAAATCTTCATCCATAAAGAACAATCCGCAGTGGGTACATTTCCCTTTTTGCTTCTTGAGCAATGATGCTGTTCGCATTGGCATCTCAGGGTGTTCTCCCATTCTTGTACTCCAATATGTGAGATTTCCTTCATATAGGCTGGCATTTCCTTTTATTTTGGTATGAATTTTGGCTTTGAATGAGCCATATTCTAATAAGGCAAATGCGTTTTTCTCACTTCTTGTGGAGAATACCCAATTTCTATTTCCTATTTTGTGAAAATATTTATTGGAAATCCAGTGTTTTCCTTTATTAGGGTGTCTTCTCCTTGCCCATCTTTGTAACTTCCAATATATTTGGAAATCCATTCGATAGAATACCTTAGAGGGGCATCCTATAGAAAAGTAATTGCACCATCCTCTGATTATGGGGTTTAGGTTTTTGATTAACATATATTGCGGTTTGGCTCTATGTTTATCAATGACCTCTTTTATTTTCTGGTAATGTGCTTTTTGGCTTTCTTTTGATGGGGTTATAATCGTGCTGAAACCTAGCAGTTGACCATTTGTATTCTTTCCAGACGTATATTTCCCTGATTTGAATTGTCGGATGTTGAAGCCAAGAAAATTTAGTCCTGCTTTTTGTCCTTCATATTCGTTTAAGGTGTGTATTAGTCTGGTTTTACTAGGTTTGATTTCTAATCCCATGTCTTTTAACCATTCCGAGATAACTTCCTTACATCTTTGAACAACGGCTAGACTTTCGTGAATGATTACGAAATCATCGGCATATCGTATCAGTGAGACTGACCTTCTTCTTAATGAGATGCTTAAAAGGTGACCCTTTTTGTTTCTCATGTTGAATTCTTTTGCCAGTTCCTTTATACGATTTTCCATGCCGTGGAGGGCGATATTTGCCAATAGAGGTGATATCACGCCTCCTTGTGGTGTACCCTCGAATGTTTCGGAGAACTCTTTCTTATCCATAACACCAGCTTTTAGCCATGCTCGGATTTGTTTCCGTAGGGTTGGATAAGTATTTAATTTTTCTAAGAGCCGTTTATGGTTGATTTTATCAAAGCATTTGGCTATGTCGGCATCCAATACATATTTAGGTTTGTATCTGATGGCGTTAAAAATTGCTCCGATAGCGTCGTGACATGAGCGTCCTGGTCTGAAACCGTATGAGTTTGGTTCAAATTTGGCTTCCCATTCTGGTTCTAGTGCCAGTTTGACAAGAGCTTGTGTTGCTCGGTCTTTTATTGTGGGTATACCTAGCGGTCGTTTTTCATCCTTCCCAGGTTTGGGAATCCATACCCTCCGAGTCGGATTAACCTTGGTATTCAGTGTTAGTTTACTCACCAGGGACAGTCGTTGCTTGGGGGTTAACGATTTGACACCGTCTACTCCTGCTGTCTTCTTTCCTTGGTTATCCTGAGTAACTCGACGAACGGCTAGGCATTTTGCCGCCCAGGATTTAGTTAGCAATTTTTGGAGTCTGCGAACCGTCTTGACATCACCACGACGTGACGCTTTGTATATTCGTTTTTGAAGCTTAAATACGCTTCTTTCTAGCTGATGCCAGGGCTACAAAAAAATATGACAAAGTAGGACAGTCTTGGACAAAATTACCCTCTTTTTTACTTATATTTTAGTACTTATGTATTGAAAAGAGGGTAATTTTGTCCCCCCTCACGAAAAAACTCCTAGTTTCAAACCTATAGCTGGTAAAGACTGTCCTACTTTGTCCAATATTTCTCTCGGGGAATTGTATTCCATTTATACTCTGGTTTTTCAACCTCATTCATAACGTATTTACTTCTACTTGAGACTATACATTCCATCTCACCGTGAGTCTGTCTGCATATCCTTATCATTACAATAAGGCTTTGGCTTCTGACCCAATCTTTCCCAACTGCTGCCTATCTATTTAGATAGAGTTTTGCGTCTTGGATGACTACTTACCGAATCGACCTTGGGTAAGAGTAGACAGTTGGGTTACTTCGTTCCTAACAACCATTGTTTTGTTTCTTTAGGATGGTACTTTCCGCCTTATGTTTCGGGTGACACATATCCGATTGGGAGCAGACCCCTCGGATACCCTTAGTTTTTGACCTTTTGGTACTCCCAGTGTTTCAGCCTTTTTTCACTGGTTCTCAGTCAAGACGGTTCAAACGTACCTTTGTCTTCCTATCCATAGAAACCTGCTCAGGTGGCATTGACTTAAGGCTAAGTTAACCTTTACCCTTTCATCCCTGCTTCACGGATTGATGTCCATTCTCTACCGTGAGGGAAGCGCTTTCATCCTTGTGTCTAGAAGGTTGGGTTTGAATTTTCTAGGATACTCATTCTCACCAACATGGTTATTAAGTTGTCATCTGTTGAGGATTAAAGTGCGAACTCTACCTTATGGTTACTCAACAGAAGCCAGTTTTCCCCCTGTTTCCAGGTTTAAACTGAACGAATCGCACCTACTGATTGAGGTATAAGATTCTTCGGTTTCAGTAAAAATAATTCCTGCTGATTCTGCTAATTCTTTTATTCTGTTTTTTAGTCGAGCTGTGGGTATTTGTACAAAATTTTGATTGTTGCGTTTACCTAAATTTGATTCGTTTTTTACTCCTTGTCCCCAACCAAATACTATATTACCAATATGGTGATTTAGACAATAGTTAATGATAAACCGTGCAGCTTTATTAACCGCATCTCTCATTTGACAGTTACGTTTATGGGTTATCTCATCTAAATACTTGTCCCAATAAAAGTCAGATTTGTTTTTCTTATACTTGGCTACTGCTTTGTTATATCTTTGATTAATTGACTTAATTTTACGACCGCAGACGATGAAACTTTTACCAAAACTACTAACAGTAGTTAGCCAGTTAGTACCCCCTGGATCTATACCAATAGCTTGCTTGTAATCTAACTGTTTTGTTGTCAAGAGTTCAGTTTTATAAACATATTCAGCCCAAACTTTTCCGACTGCTGGAACTATTCTAACTTCTGCTAATTGAGAGGAACTAAAACCAGAACCTGAAGAAATATTGATTTCCTTGTTAACAAGTTCTGAGTTACATTCTCTGCTAATAGCCAACTTACAAAATCCTTCGTACTCGTTATACTTGACTGCTTGAGCTGGAAAAACAACTTGATACAATCCGAGCTTCCTGCGATAGTTAGGTATTCGCGGTTTTTGTTCGATTTCACCTTGCCAATACTTTTTGAGCAATTGGTTATAACTAGTTATTCCTTCTACTATACTTTTAAGACATTGCTGTGCTTGTTGTCCTCCTATGCCTATATAATGTTTATTACTTTTAAAATCCTTGCATAGTTGAGCATAACTAGCTTTGACATATCGGCTTTTAAAAGCACTCCTGTATTGGTCGTCACGGTCAAAAAAAGTACGAGTTTCACATTGCTCGAAGTGAGCTTGTCTAACTGCGAACAAAGCCGAATTATAGAGACTATTTGATTGATAGCAGCACCATAGCAAATAGGCTTCGGCTTCATCGTCTATGTTTCCTGTTAATAGTATCTTCTGGGTATGATATTTCATGTTAATATCATACCATAGCGTACTAACAATGTATATACGTGAGTAAGAAAATTTTTAGCATTAGATTAAGTCCTAGAAGATTAGAAAAACTAAGACTATATGCCGCGCAAAAAGATAAAACTATGACTCAGCTAATAGAAGATTGGATAGACAGATTAAAACTAGAAGAGGATACGCGAGGCTAAAGCCTAGTTCTTGTTTTCATCCTACGGTTTCAAACCTTAGCCTCTCAACTGCAACATTTTACGGTAGATTATTTGTTGACCTACTCCCACGGCTGAAAGCAGGTGGGATTTGAGGCGTGTTTGAGAGATTGCAACCCACCTTCCGCACGTCAAGTTGTCATATGCCTTGTAGTATATTTTTAGGCTATTTTCGCCCACCGCTACGCCGATCCCTTTGGGATCGCCAACTGAGTAAAATGCGGGAGCGCAAGCGCTGCTGCAAGCAGTTCGCAAAATAGCCCCAAATAGGCAATCTTCATATATTACATTTTGACGTGCGCAAGGTGAATTACTCGTAAAACTTATGATTTGAGTTAAGAGAGGCGAGTTCTTTTTCTAAGTTTTGATTAGAGGGAGGGGTCAGATGAGAATTAACAGTGTTTTGTGGGTCAGATTTTGGCTTAGATTTTTGTGAAGAAGATTTCTGTTGGTCTTTTAGAGATAGTCCAGTACCTAGTAAGACTCCTGCTCCAGTGATAGCGACAGTTACTACCACTAGTGTATCGACTAGATGTTGGGGTAAAGAATCTCTAACTTGGGGAAGCTTTTCGATCTGAGTTGGAGCTTCATTAGGAGCGGCTAGAGTTGCACTTTGGCTGAATACGTTAAGGAGCAATCCTAATGCTGTAGCGGTTAATAATTTAAGAGTATTTGATTTCATTTTATTTAATTTTGTTAGGGGAATTTTTGCGGGGATTTACTTATGTATATATATTAAGTTATGTTGATATATATAATCAGTGATCTGTGCAACAGAAATGTGAGGATCTCTCTTGATAATAAATAGAGATCTGGTATGAAAAACATCTAAGATAATCAAAAAGATTAAGTTAATAGAAAAAAAATATTAATATTGATTATAGTTCTGATGAAGAAAGCTTTATTGATTAAAAATTTAAATAATATAAATAAGAAAAAAATCTGGACAAGAAAGATTGTTCAGACCTCATACTTTGCACCAGAGCGATCGCCAACAATTATCTCCACCAATAAGTATTTACAACTAAAATCCTGACTTATATAAAGTCCAGGATGTATAAATAACTTTTAAGTCAAATAATATATTTTAATAGTGACAACCAGTAACAGTTGTGAATAAAAAACTTTTAAGGTAACTGTTCAAGGGGACAAAACAGTTGTATTGGGAGAGTGAGATAATTGGACTTCAAGAGATAAGATTTTAAAAGCATCAATAGTCTTGAAAACGAGTCGATCGCTTAAATTTTGTTGTTGATAATCTTGGAGAAAAGTTTCAAATAAGTTGAGATAATTGTAAAGTTTTTCAATCCAGTACTTTTCTTGAGGTTGACGTTTACGCAGATGCAAAAAACTGACAATTTTCTGAATTAAGATCAGGAGATGTCTTGCAGTATTTAATTCGATGGGAGTAGTTTGAGAGTCAAGTTGATTTTGATTTTTAAGACTTAAGATTCTGACGTGTGCGGGGAGGTCGAGTAGCATCGAGTCCGTATGATTAGATAAAATAAGGGGGTAAAATTCCTTAATCTCCCTAGCGAGATAATCATTGAGTCTTCTGCCAATGTTAGACATAAATAAGAGTTTGTGATGGTATGGTAATCATACCAGTGGCTGTAAATGGAAAGATCTCACCCTAGACAAATAGAGATGTAATTAAAGAAGACAAAGGGCGAGGTTGTCTTTTTTCAATTCAGATAAATATTGTTTTAAATCCGATGCGGCACGGAGATCGAAACCATTATAACTATCGGTAACAATAACATGAGTATGAGGTGGATAATAGTCTCTAGAATCATCAATGGCCAGCCAAGAATCAGCAGATGCGTTATGAAGTCGTAAGAATTCAATAACCTCTTGATAGCGGAAGTATTGGGATGGCTCAGTAGTTTCGGTATCTAATAAAGGAGTAAATCCCACGACACGATTGACAATGGTCGGGGAAAAAAAGTTACGAACCACTTCTAATGGAAACAGGTCACGCCAGGAGGAGGAAATTCCCACTCTTAGATCTGGATATTGTTGTAAAACATCTTCAAATAGCTGCAAACAAACGGGGTCAAATTTTAAAAAATATTCAGTGTGAATTGAATTTTCAAATTTCTTTTCAGGAACGAGAACTCCGTCGATATCGAGAAAAACCCACATGGCCATCAAATATTAATTTTTAATTAAATTTATTTCTATCAACATATTAAGTTAAGTTAATAAAACTTTTCAGTGATCTGATGTAGGGGAGTTGGAAAAATTGTTAAAGTTGCTTTAAAGTTGAAATTCACCTTCCGCACGTCAAAATGTAATATATGAAGATTACCCGATCGGGGCTATTTGACGAACTGCTTGCAGCAGCGCTTGCGCTCCCGCATTTTACTCAGTTGGCGATTCCTTTGGGATCCGCGTAGCGGTGCGCCAAAGTTTTAGAATCTCAGATGAAGAAGACAAGATAATTAAAGCATATTGTCAGTCTCTAGAAAAGACAGAAAATCAAGTAGTTAGAGAATTAATAGCAAAACTTAAAAATAAGAAGGCATCCAAAGGTGCTGTCTAGTTTTCATACCACGGGTAAACCACGTGGGCTTTCAACTGAGTCGATGACTGTAAGTTTTAAGTCGTTATTTTTAATCTAATATTAAAACAAATTATTTAGGCAAGAAGTGTATTATACAATCGTGTTTCTTACATTATTGCGATAGATATTCTTCTTTGTTGACATGAAAAACTTCATCATATCGACTTTAACCATAATCACTTTAGCAGTAGTTCCTTTTTCTGCATCAGCACAGATAAATCGAAATCGAACCGAGCCAAACTACGAAAACTCTAAGGTTATGACGATTTCTCCGGTCGAACTCAATCGAGCCAAAAATTGGGCGCGTCAAGCTGCAGAACAAGCTAATGGCGGTCTGAACCGATATCGTGCTGAACAAATGATGCACCGAACTTTGACTCCATCTGAATACACAAATAATGGCGACGGCAGTCTCACATTTAATTTTACGGGGAGAACTCCTTACTCTTCTACTTATACGATCGAGAGTGTAGTTACAGTAGACCTCAATAATAATGAAGTCACTGTAGATTACAACGGTCCAATTCGTTAAGGCAAAATATTTGCACTCGTTATCTTGTGGATCGTATCAGTCCGCATGGGGATTGCCTCTATCTTCATAATTTGCTCCTGTCCTTCCGTAGAAAGAAGCAAGTTGGCATAGGCTTTCCCCGCTTCTTCTTCGATATCTCCATTTTGTTTGATAATGAGGAATAAAGTGCGGGTTAGTGGATAATCCTTGTTCTTAAATATATATTTGACATTGCTAGCTAATTGTTCCTCAAATAGAACTCTCATACAACACTAAGAATAGAATCGAAATTTTCTTCAGATTTTCTTTATATTATTGGTGTATGCTGTAAACAGTTGATAAATTAGAGATGACATAAAAAACAATGAATCCCTACACTTTACGACAACTGTGGTCTTTAATTGAAGACACTCAAACTATTACTTTACTGGATCTTAGCGATATCGATTTGGTCGTGTACTTACTTACACAAATGGAAAATAGGCAGCCACTTAGCTTACAAGAAGTAGATCTAGTTAGCAATTACATTCACTCTAAAATATCATTAATTCGCGACCTAGCAGATGTACGCTCTTAGCAGCAAATTTTATCTTATTCCTATCAAGGGTAAAAAATAGAACTAAAAAAGTCAAATATTGGGGATTTATCGCTTTTATCTCTATTTTATCTTCGTTGGCAATGAAAAAAATCTTAATTACGGGTGCTAGCGGCTTTCTAGGCTGGAATATTTGCCACCTAGCTAGACAGGAATGGGAGGTTTATGGGACTTATTTTTCTCATCAAGTAAAAATTCCTGGTACTAAGACTGTCAAAGTTGACTTGAGAGATTTTCAGACACTAAAGCAAATTTTCAACGATATTAAACCGGTCGCAGTTATTCATAGTGCGGCTCAATCTAAACCTAATTGGTGTCAACAAAATCGAGAGGAAGCATATCCGATTAATGTAACCACTACGATCGATCTAGCTGGTTTATGTGTCGATCGCTCCATACCCTTTGCATTTACTTCTACCGATTTAGTTTTTGACGGTTTAAATCCTCCTTATAAAGAGACAGATCCGGTGTGTCCGATTAATTATTACGGAGAACAAAAAGCGATCGCAGAACAAAAAATACTGGAACTTTATCCTCAAAGTGCTATTTGTCGAATGCCTTTAATGTTTGGAATAGCATCGCCAACTAATAACAGTTTTATACAGCCAATGCTCGAAGCACTTAGAAAAGGACGAGAATTACGTTTATTCACTGACGAATTTAGAACTCCTGTCAGCGCTTCAACTGCTGCAGCAGGACTTTTATTAGCACTAGAAAAAGTTAATGGATTACTACATCTTGGTGGTAAAGAGCGAATTTCTCGCTATGAGTTTGGTTGTCTGCTTGCAGAAGTACTGCAACTACCTCAAGACCAACTCAAACAATGTCAACAAAAAGATGTTGAAATGGTTGCTCCTCGCTCTCCTGATGTTTGTTTAGATAGTTCCAAAGCTTTTGCTTTAGGATATCAACCTTTGTCTCTACAAAAAGAATTAGAAACTCTACAGCAAGAGATTTAAATTGTTCGAGCAGGTGTTACGATCTCGGTTTTTATGAACTTAAATTAAAATAATTATCGAATTATTTATATAAGTAAAAATATTTGTATAAGCGTGGCGTTTCTTAAAGAAAATCGAGGGAATAAATTACAAGATATTTAGTGAGTCCATACTTCAATTGTAGTCCTTTTTAGAATTAAATTGAGTCGAGAATTGTCGATCGAGTTTGAGTTTCGATTCAATTGTCTTTTGAGAGCGTTCTGAGCTAGGAGCTATAAGATTATGACTAGCTTTATTCAACGTCGCCGCGAACTAGGTTTTTTCGAGCTGTGGGAAAACTTTTGCCAATGGGTAATCAGCACTGATAATCGCATCTATATAGGCTGGTTTGGCTTGCTAATGATTCCTACACTCATCGCTGCTACTGTATGTTTCGTCATTGCTTTTATCACCGCACCTCCAGTAGACTTAGATGGCATTCGCGAACCAGTCTTGGGTTCCCTAATGAGTGGTAATAATATTATTACCGCTGCTGTCGTTCCCACTTCTGCAGCTACCGGCTTGCATTTCTACCCTATTTGGGATGCTGCGTCAGTCGATGAATGGCTTTATAATGGCGGGCCATACCAATTAATTATTTTCCATTTCCTGATAGGCATTTGGTGCTATCTAGGTCGTCTGTGGGAACTGAGCTATCGTTTAGGAATGCGTCCTTGGATTTCCGTAGCTTTCTCAGCACCAGCCGCCGCAGCTACTGCTGTATTCTTAATTTATCCGATCGGTCAAGGTAGCTTTTCCGAAGGAATGCCTTTGGGAATTAGCGGTACTTTCCACTTTATGATGGCTGTCCAAGCACATCACAATATTTTGATGCATCCATTACACATGTTAGGAGTTGCTGGTATATTTGTGGGAGCTTTGTTAGCTAGTTTGCACGGATCTTTGGTAACTTCGAGTTTGATTGAAGAAACCAGTAACAAAGAATCTATAAACGATGCTTACAAGTTCGGTCAACAAGAAGTAACCTATAATTTGTTAGCTGGACACTGGGGATATTTTGGTCGTCTTCTCTTCCCCAGTCTCGGTATGCGCAACAGCCGTTCAATTCATTTCATACTAGCCGCACTGCCAGTTATAGGTATTTGGTGTGCTTCTCTTGGCATTGGGGTAATGGCATTTAATCTCAACGGGTTCAACTTCAACCACTCCATCCTCGACAGTCAAGGGGAAGTAATTCGCAGCGATGCGGATCTGATTAACCGCGCTAACTTAGGTCTGCAAGCAATGCACTCGCCTAATGCTCACCACTTCCCATTAATTTTGGCAGGAGGCGAACCTATTCCCGTTAGTTAAGTTATGCTTTTTGACCAAAACAGTTAATAGCTCTTTTTCTTAAGAAAGAGAGCTATTATTATTTGATGGCGATCGTCGCGGGGGCACAATGAAAGCAAATCTCGTTAATTTGTTTATCTATCCCATTAAATCTTTAGATCGAGTCAGAGTTGAAGAAGCTACTATTCTTGAAAGTGGAGCGCTAAAACACGATCGAGAGTGGGCGATTTTTGACGATCGAGGAAACTTCGTCAACGGCAAGCGCAATGCTAAAGTACATTTACTTCGCACAAAATTCGACGATCGATTTTTACAAATTTCTATACAAATTCAGGGGAGCGATCGATCTGTTACTTTTCATATCGAAGAAGAGCGAAACGATCTCGAAAAGTGGTTGAGCGATTATTTTGGTTTTCCGGTCAAATTGGTGCAAAATGCGATCGCTGGCTTCCCAGATGATACCAAAGCTTCAGGCCCTACCATAATTAGTACCGCCACAATTAATGAAATTGCTTCTTGGTTTCAGCTAGATGCTGAAGAAATACGAATCCGCTTGCGAGCTAATTTAGAGATAGATGGAGTGCCAGCATTTTGGGAAGATAGATTATTTGCTGCATCTCAACAGTGCGTTCAGTTTAAAGTAGGAGAGATTATTTTTGAAGGGATACATCCCTGTCAGCGTTGCGTGGTTCCCACCAGAGATTCTCAGACAGGAAAAGCAACAGCCAATTTCCAGAAAATCTTTTTAGATCGGCGAAAAAACACTTTACCTTCTTGGACAACTAAAGATCGTTTCAATCACTTCTACAGAGTGAGCGTAAATACAAATGTGCCTCCACAACAAAGTGGGAACATTTTACGTATAGGAGATGAAATAGAAATTATCGGTGTAAAATCGAATTGAAATGGCACGCAACTGTGCCGAGTTGCCCTAACCCACGCTTAAAAGACGTGGGTTTGCGGGTTGCCCGTGTTAGCTGTCAAATTTGACAAACAGCAAACAACAATGTCGATCGCAGAAAATATGTATATCAGGGAAGCAAAGACCGAGGAAGATTCTCTCATCGCCGAACATTTTTATCAAATGTGGCTAGATATTGGCTTTCCTGAAGATTCTATTGACTCCAACTGGCTGAATATTACTCTTGAATATATAGACTATGCGCGCCAAAAACTTTACTATCAAGCTTATGTCGCACAAGTAGACTCTAAAATAGTCGGTTCTGGGAGTTGTCAACTATTTGCCGGTCTTTATCCTCTTATCCTTGAAGAAAAATACCGCAAATACGGATATATCTGGGGGATTTATGTAGAAAAAGCTTTTCGCGCTCGCGGAATTGGCAAAAAACTAACAGCTCAAACAATAGACTATCTCAAATCCCTGGGCTGTACTAGAGCCATTCTAAACGCTTCGCCACAAGGAAAACCCGTATACGATCGCCTCGGGTTCCTCACCAGCAACCAAATGCACTTAGATTTATCTTAACATGTCAACTCCTCCTATTCAATGGTATCCAGGTCATATTGCCAAAGCAGAAAGGCAACTCAAAGAACAACTCAAAAACGTAGATGTGGTATTGGAAGTGATTGATGCCAGAATTCCTTTGGCTTCTCAGCATCCAGAAGTACCAAATTGGATCGGAGAGAAACCGAGAGTATTAGTCTTTAACCGCGTAGATATGATTCCTGCTTCAGTTTGTCAGCAGTGGTTGGGATGGTTTAAAGCGCAGGGAGAGATGCCTTATGTTACTAATGCCAAACAAGGTAAAGGGATTAAGGCAATAAGTAAAGCCGCGCAAGAAGCAGGGACCCAAATGAATAAGCGCAGGATCGATCGCGGTATGCGTCCTCGTCCCGTTCGTGCTGTTGTCATGGGCTTTCCTAATGTGGGTAAATCGGCTCTGATTAATCGTTTGGTGGGTCGTAAAGCAGTGGTAAGTGCCCGTCGTGCGGGGGTAACTAAGCGACTAAAATGGGTGCGCATTTCCCCTACTATTGAGTTGCTAGATGCTCCTGGGGTAATTCCTGGCAAATTAGAAAATCAAAAAAATGCAGTGAAATTGGCTATTTGTGAAGATATTGGCGAAGCTGCATACGACAATCAAAAGGTAGCAGGGGTTTTAGTAGATTTGCTAGTGGAGTTGGCTTACGATCGCATACTTCAGTCGCGCTATGACCTCGATCCTATTTGTATAACTGGGGAAGAATACGTACATACTTTGGGAAATAAAACTTATAAAGGGGATGTCGAACGTGCTGCCTGTCAGCTGCTCAATGATTTTCGCAAAGGATTAATGGGTGCGATACCTTTAGAATTTCCACCTGCTTAGCTGTTGGTTAGTGGTTAGTTGTCTCCCCCTCTCTCCCCCTCTCCCCACACTCCTCAAATGTCACGATCCCCTGACATTAAGATCCCGAAGTGCTTATAAACTCGTTATTCTGCGTAAAATCAACTATTAAAACCCTTGACCCAAATAGGAATATTGCTGTTACATAAACATATAAATCGATCCCAAGCGATCCCAAAAATAAAACATTAGTTCGCTGTATTTTAGCGATCGAGTTTATTGACTTTGTATTGCAATACAGAGAAAAAGGAGCCCTGAGGTGAGATCGATCGAAACGGGTAAATCCTGGCGGATCTCAATGAGATCGAAGCTGTATAAACGGTTAACCGAATAGCAGCAATAGAAACCCAAATTAAAAATAGACCATAAAATTAACTAATTTTTCAATTCTGCCAGGATCTATTTGCGGTGGAAATAACTCGGAGACCAGAGTAATGGCAAAAGAACGCCCACCCTTAGAAGAAATGACCTTACGGCAACTGCGAAAAGTTGCCAGCGAACTAGGTATATCTCGCTATAGCCGGATGCGCAAAGCGCAATTATTAGCGGCAGTACAAAAAGCACAAAGAGAAAAACTCTCTCGAAGTCAATCTCTAAATCAGGAGGAGCAACAAGTGGAAGCAGCAAAATTTGAACTCGGTCAAGAAGATCGTACTGGCGGACCTTTAGCATCTGTTGATGAAGATCTCGGGGAACTCCCTGGAGGTTATGGGGAAAGCAGAATTGTTTTATTACCCCGCGATCCTCAATGGGCGTATTCTTATTGGGATATTCCTAACGAACATAAAGAAGAATTACGCCGTCAAGGAGGACAACAGCTAGCTGTCAGACTGTACGACGCTACCGACATCAACTTAGAATATCAAGCACCCCATAACGTACAAGAATATCTTTGCGACGAACTAGCAAGAGAATGGTATCTACCCGTTCCCGTGAGCGATCGCGATTACGTAGTAGAAATTGGCTATCGCTGTGCTGACGGTCGCTGGCTTGGTCTAGCCCGTTCAGCCCCAGTGCGTGTTCCTCCCGTCTATCCCTCTGACTGGGTTGAAGAAAATTTCATTACTGTTGGTTGGGAACAAGATTTGCGAGGCAAAACAGTTTACGAACTCGTTCCACCCAGCAAGAAAGTTGCAGCAGCGAAGACCAGCCCTATCTACGAAGAAATCTTCGATATGGCTCAATCTGCAGAAGCTCAAAGACTTGCTGGTTCTGTATTCGGTTCCATGCAACACGTAGCTGGTTCCGTACCTGCTTCACTTTACGGTCAGCAAGCAATCAGTTCCTACGTCTTCCCTTCTGGTATAGGTATGTGGTCTGGTATAGGAATGTCTGGTGTTGGCTTCTCAGCCTCCGTACCAGCTGTTCGTCCCCGCAAGTTCTGGTTAGTTGCCGATGCTGAGCTAATTGTTTACGGTGCAACCGAACCTGACGCTACCGTTACTATTGGCGGTCGCGAGATTCAACTAGAGCCTGACGGTACTTTCCGCTTCCAGATGTCCTTCCAGGATGGATTAATTGACTATCCGATCGTTGCTGTAGCTTCCGACGGAGAACAAACTCGCTCGATTCACATGAAATTTAACCGCGAGACACCATCCCGCAATACTAACACCAAGGAAGAAGCAAAAGAAGAATGGTTCGTGTAACTCGCAATTAATTACACTTTCCCCGATGTAAAGACGTTCCGTGGAACGTCTTTACAATTGTTTGGGGTTTTTTTGTTATCCTTCGGGGAGGCTTTTTTCTCTTATACCAAATTGATAAATTATTGCTACATATCTTTCTCCCCACACTCCCCACACTCCCTTTCAAAATCATTTGTAGCAAACATAAAAGAAATTGGTATTACCCGTTCCCTTTTCCCTGTTCCCTCTTTATTAACAGTTGTCAGTTAACCGCCAATACCCAATTGTCCTGCGAGGCTAGGACTCAAAGGAATGAGAGTAGCAAGCATCAAAAATAGTGCTAATAAACCCCAGGCTGCCCTAGTATCGTCTGGTTCAGTAAGTTCGTTGAGGCAAGGACGTTCTAAATCTCTTTGCACGAAGAGAATCAAAAGAGCCCAATAAAGAGGAATTGGATTAGCTGGATTAATGATACAGACGATACCCAATACGGCTAAACTAGCAATTGTGGTGCGCCTAGCTGTTTTGCGCCCGTAAATAGCTTGTACGATCCTGCCTCCATCTAACTGTCCTGCGGGGAGCAAATTCAAGGCTGTAATTACTAAACCCAACCAACCGATAATAGTTAAAAGGTTAAGATCGACTAGAGTGTTAGTCATCTGGGAACCCAAAACAACTTTAGCTAAACTCCCTACTAAAATAGAGCTTTGAAAAAATTTGGTCGGTACCTCAAATTGACTTCCTGGATGAGAAAGAATCAATCCAGCAACTAGCATAAATAACGAGACAATACCGCCAAGAGCTGGACCTGCTAAAGCTACGTCAAAAAGTGCCTGTCGCTTAGGAATCACAGACTCAAATTTAGTAATTGCTCCAAAGGATCCAATCTGAAAACTGGGTATGAGAAAAGGAATGCTCAAACGCAGATCGTAATTTTGAGCTTGCCAAC
The DNA here is from genome assembly GCA_030065755.1 of Prochloraceae cyanobacterium. GTDB lineage: Bacteria > Cyanobacteriota > Cyanobacteriia > Cyanobacteriales > JASJDA01 > JASJDA01. Next base: position 15,014 of record JASJDA010000032.1, read on the forward strand.
GATGACCGATTTCGTGGGCTGCTAGCACCACCCACAGCCCCAAACTCAAGGGAATAGCTTCTTGATATCTACCCAGATTGTTAAACAGATCGAAGTTTAGCAGCAAGCCTGCTGTTTCTAGGGTGGTAGCGATGGTTGTCACTAAAAGAACTAGAGCTAAATTTTTTTGTGCCAGGGTTAAAGGTTGAGGGTCGTTGCTAGAAGGAAGAACAATGACAACTGGTTTTCCTTCAGGGCTTTCGACTAAAAACAGGCGATATTTGTCCCCTAATGCTTTTTTTAAGTTCTGGGAAAGTTTAGAGTAGGCAATTTCTGGTTCTCCTCGCAGATTTCCCCTAAAAATTGCTCCTTCTTGATAGGAAATAGTTTCAGTGGCAAAAAAAGTATCGACACCAAAAATATTTTTGATAATTTTGAGGTCTTCTTCTTCAATGGGAAGTATTTCGGGTGTCAGGTTGGATTTGTCTGCCAGAAAAGTTTCAGTAGTTCGATCGGATTGGGTCTCTGAAACTTCAGCTTTTTCCAAATTAGTTGATTCTTGTCGCTCCTTAATTTTTTCGGCAGTACGTTGGCGCAAAAGAGCATCTAGACCTTCAGCTCGCAGGCGATTGCCGATAATAATGTAACCGGCTGTTGAGGTGACTAGCAGAAGAAGAATTAAGGCGATATTGAGATAAATTCCTAGAGCGAAGCAGGCAAAGAAAACTAGCCAAGGAGCCATCAGGAAAAGAGATTGCAACCAGGCTAAAATTCCTGGTTTTCCGTATTCTTTGGCTCGATTGTAGCTCCAACCTACAATACCTATAGCGACTAGAAGAATTAGCAATATTGCTGTATTCTCTGATGGATTAAACATTTTTATTAGTTGAGTTATTTTTTATCTAGGGTAGATTGATTTTCTAGTGCAGCGCGCAGATTGCCTTGATGTTTTTGGAGAAGGCTGCGGGCTGCTGAGGCATGTAATCCCTTCCAGTGCATCAGTAAAGCTAGTTTGACCTGTCGATCGCTGCTCTCTAATAAAACCTTTGCTCTTTCCCGATCGAGATCGGTAAGATCTTCTATAATCCGCAAAGCGCGATCGGTAAGTTTGCGATTGGTAACCGCAACGTCTACCATGCGATTGCCGTAAACTTTGCCCAAGCGCACCATGACCCCAGTCGAGAGGATATTTAATGCCATTTTAGTCGCTGTTCCGGCTTTGAGTCTGGTGGAACCTGCTAAAATTTCTGGTCCAGTTACCAAGCGTATATCTACGTCTGCTTCTATTTGAACTTGTTCGGTGGGGACGCAGCTTATGAAAATGCTAGTAGCTTTTCGCTCTCGCGCTGCTTCTATTGCTCCTCGTACGAAGGGAGTGGTCCCTCCTGCACTAATACCGACAACTACGTCTAACTGGGAAACTTTCGCCCGCGCGATCGCCTTGGCTCCATCTTCTTTTTTATCTTCTAAGTTTTCCGAACTCTTAACCAATGCTTCAAATCCCCCCGCAATTATGCCCTGTACCATTTCAGTAGGAGTACAAAAGGTGGGGGGACATTCAGCCGCATCTAAAACTCCTAAGCGTCCGCTAGTACCCGCACCAACGTAAAATAATCTGCCACCTTTGCTGAGGGCTGAGCTAGAGATGTCGATCGCTTTGGCTAAATCCGATCGCGCTTTGGCTATGGCTTCTATGGTTTTAATGTCTTCTCGATTGAATAGGTCTACTAATTCTACAGAGGAGAGCCTGTCTAGATCTTGGCTGTTTGAGTTGATTTGCTCTGTCAGTAGATAACCTCTTTGCTCTAGGTAATTCATTTCTACAACAGCCCTTCAAGCCGACGGCGAATTTTTTCTAACTCTTCATTTGACATCTGGGACTCTGTTTCTTGTGGCTCTGGCTCTTGTGGCTCTGGCTCTTGTGACTCTGGCTCTTGTGACTCTAGCTCTTCTGGCTTCCAATCGGTTTCTGCGACATTTTTTTCTGGGGGTATTTCCAGCCTTCCTTCTTCTATTATTTCCCAGTCGTAATCGTTTGATTGGCAGAATGCTTCTATTTCTTCTGAGTCCATTTCCTCTACTGTTGGGCTTGGTAAATCTTGGGCTTCCAACATTAGGGCGTAACGAGTAGCATCGTCAAATGATTTAAACATTAATATTTTTTGGCGATCGCCAATTTGTATGGTATGGATGCCTTCGTTGTCTGTTCTAGCATTGAACAATAATATAAACACGCGCATAAGTACCAGCCAAATAAAAATCGTTTATTACTACAACTGACGGTAATCGACCTTAAATTAACTTGCCTGCGTTACATTTACAAGTTATATGCTCCTATTAAATATTGTTTTTTTTTGACCGGCTATTTTTATAATAATTAAGCCCGCTTTAGCCAGAGTTCGATCGCCTCTTTAAGTGCTTGCAGCGGGCTAATTATTGTCTTTTAAGGTTCGATAACTTTTGAGTTAATTTCTCGTCAACCACTTTTGACTGTTGAGCCGCTGTATAGTATACATCACCATCAAGTCCAGGGTGATTTTGCGCTCGTCTATCATGAAAGACTCTATAGTGCTTGGTTTACCGCCATTGGTAGAGTAGGAAAAGGCTTTTTGTCCTTTGATACTTTCATCGATAAAATAGAGATTAAACTGGCGCTTTCCATTATCCCAGTTCCCTTTTAGTTGCCAGCACTCTTGGGAACCTGAGCTAGCTATTGGCAGTTTTTCCTTAACTAAATTTAACTCTATCTCTTCTATACCCTCTTTACCGAGTGCTTCCTTCAATGCAGGGTTGAAATGTTGCTCCATAAATTCGGAAAAGGGTTTATCTTCAACTGCTGGGGGTTTTTCTTTTTTGGCTTTGGCAGGTTTAGCCGCAGCTTGTTCTTCAGTTGCGTTTTTAGGTGTTGTTTCTTCTGCCATTTTGGCTCTTTATAATTTTTAATGGGTTTTATGCTTACTGTCTGTATCCAGAAAATACCTATTCCGGACAGCATTGATATTTAGCAACGCTATTTTTAGTATATCTTGACACTCGACTAGCTCAAAACTTGAAATTCATAGATCTAACACGGCTTCAATGATAAAAGAAATATTAAAAAAAGTGATGGGAAATACTGTATACTTCATCTTTACCTTAAACTACTTCTGCTTTTAAACAATTGAAAAGAAATTAATCGAACTGTAACAAAACTGCTTGTTTGATTCTCGCGATCGCCGAGTTCGTGCGAGAATAACATTGAAGGTAAAAAACCAACAGACTTATCATAAAGAATTTGAAAAGTCAAGCAAAAATTCGCTCTAAGACAAAAACTTGCTAATAACCTACACAATTCAAAACATAAAGAAGTTTTGAAATTAAAAAGTTTAATCGGTCAAGAAATAACTTTTCTTTACAGCTTTTGTTGAAGTATGTGGAACTTTAAGTAAATGTAAATCGTGTTAGATTTTGTGAAAAACATTAAGTTTACAAATAAATGACAAAAGTAATTTTAAAGTTAGCAAGTAAGATAAAATTCGATTTCTTTTTTCGTTACACGGCTTAACATTTAGCAAAACAAAGGGTAATATATGCTTCTGTACACTACCAGGGAAAAACTAGAACTACAAAGTACTCCTGGAAATGCCTCCTCTCAAATCATCTTTCAGGATAAGCTTTTAACAAGAGGGCCAGATTTTGCTAAAAATCTCAAAGAAGCAGCCATTGGATTTTGTAAACTGTACAGTCAGTCAAAGTCTTTATGTTTGTTGGTAGAAAATTCCTCATATCTATCAATTTGGAAAGAGGAATTTAAGAAAGATGCAAAATCAAAACAAAACAAGCAAACTCAAAAAGAAAAGTTAGCTACCCCTACAGCTAACCCCTTACAAGGAAATGATTTACCCGTTAATTTAGAATTTTTCGCTCGCTGCCAACAAGAATTAACGGAATTGATTGGACCAATTGCTGCTGTTATCTGTAAGGAAACTTTCTATGACAATCCTGGGATGAAACAAATAGAATTTGTGAAGGCTCTAGCCGAGGAGATTTCTTGCTCCGGAAAAGCAATGGAATTTGAGAAACGTTTGCTATCGTAGAAGAAAAAGATTTAGTCAGAAACGATCGCGATCTGGCTTTTGTAGAGAGAGACGTAAAAAAACCGCTTATCTATTATCTAGAACTGTAAGCGGAATGTTTTTGTATTTTAATTATTCGGCAGAAGTAGCGATCGTAGCTGTTTCGGTACTGACTTGCTCTTGTTTTTCTTTGTCTAGTCTGCGCTTTCTAGCATAAAGTTGGATTCCTACTGCCATTAGCACTACTAGAGCAGCAATTAGCCAGGTAGTCAGATCTAGTGGTAGATTGTTTTTGAATACAGCTAGCAAAACAATTGATATTAGTAGGACTGTGGGAGCTTCATTAAAAACTCTAAACTGCTGACCAGTCCACTGACACTCATCTTTGGCTAACTTTTTCATTATCCCCTTACAGTAATGATGGTATCCAATTAACAGGAGAACTAGCCCTAGTTTGGCGTGCAACCACCACGATTTTAAAATCTCCGGTTCAGTTGAAATCAACCCGATCGCCATCACCACTGTCACGTACATCCCTGGAGTAGTGATAATGTTATAGAGCCGTTTTTCCATCAGTTCGTACTGACTTTTGAGAATTGATTTAGCTGGTTCGGGCTGCAAAGAGGCTTCTGCGTGATAAACAAATAGGCGACCCATGTAAAACAAACCAGCAAACCAAACTACAACACCAATCAAATGAAATGCCTTAAACCAAGAATAAGCCATATATTGTGTTTGTTAAATTTTGGGACTTCTTACAACATTAAAATTTTTCTAGCGTTTAATTCTCCTAATTACATAAAATCTTAAAATTAAAGACTAGATCTAATTTTATCTGTCAACTTGTTTGACTCTACTGCCATAAATTGTCGGTCGGTCAAAAGTTGCCAGATTTGTTTCTCCGTTGAGATCCACGGACAAAACGGGCCATTCTTCTTCTCCTATTATGCCTGCGCGAAATAGTACTCGCTCGGGATTAGTCTGACTCCAACCCAGCAAAACAGCATGAGTGTGAGAAGCTGGAGCGGGACTTAGAACAATAGTACTGTTATTCTCTCTTTCCCAGATTGCAGCAGAGTCGGAAGCATCTGAAGTGCTAAATATACCTTCAAACTGTCTTGAGAGAAGGCGATCGCCATCTTCCGACCAAGAGATGGGAATCAAAATGGCTATTTCCCCTGGTGGCGCAACTATTTCTTCTTCAGAATTGTTACTTAAAATAGATAATGAGTTGAGAGTTTGTAAATCGCCAGTTTGTAAATTCTCTAGAAACATGACGCTGGTAACGCGGCTGTGGAACAATTCAGGTTCTACCTGCATCTGTATGCGGCTGTAGGCTGCAAATTGTCCGTCTGGAGAGATTAATGAGGGCGTGCGACAGTAACGTAAATTTCTTTCCCCTTTTTGACTAAATTCTGAATGAGTGTTCATTATCCAATTCCAGGGAATTGGATGGGGACTCCCGATAGGATCGTTTTGGGTTGCTGCGAGATCGGCGTTATTTTCTGATTGAGACACTGTTATTGTTTTCTCCCAACAGGTAAAGTAAGGGATAGATTCAATAACCTTAGTTGCATTGTCTGTATTAGCCAAACTGGATTGGCTATAGCTAATTAACAATGCTAGGGACAAAGTTAATCTCTGGCTCCATTTTCGTAAAAATGAATTTTTTAGTAACATTGGTAAGCTGGTGTAGCTGCCACACAGCCACTGCTTTAGTGGCATATCTTTTTATATATTTATCATCTAATCGCTAAAATTTTTAAGACACTTTATCAGTTTGATGTAAATATTAATATTTCTTGATTATATTCAATACAAAATTATGAGTTTTTTTGAGAAACTAAATCAGGCGATCGCGCGCAATCGAAGTTTATTGGTTATTGGACTAGATCCAAATCCAGAAATAATGCCACAACAGTGGGATGAGGTATTGGATTGGTTGCGAGGAATTATTGCTCAAACATCGGATCTGGTTTGTGCTTATAAACCAACCCTGGGTTTTTACCAAGTTTTAGGCGCTCGGGGATTAACGTTATTGTTAGAGGTCTTAGCTTCTATTCCCCAAGACATTCCTGTAATTCTAGATGCCAAACACGGAGATCTAAATACCAGCACTATCTTTGCTCGTACTATTTTCCAACAGTGGCAAGTAGACGCTGTTACCTTAAGTCCCTATACTGGACAAGATAATATTGCGCCTTTTTTAGTTTATCCAGACAAAGCAGTGTTTGTACTTTGTCGCAGTTCTAATCTAGGTGCAGTTGCCATACAGGAATATCCTAACGCCGATTCTCCCTTTTATTTACGACTTATTGAGGAAGTTAAAACCTGGGGAACCCCAGAACAATTAGGCTTAGAAATAGGAACTAGCGATCGCTCAGTCTTAGCTAAAATTCGAGAAATTGCTCCTGAAAGAATTATCCTAGCTAGGAGTATTTGGGGAGGAAATAGCAACCTCCAGGAAATTCTCGCAGCCGGATTAGATAAAAATGGAGAAGGTTTGCTCGTACCCGTTCCTATTGACTTGTTAAAAGCTGAAAATTCAAAAGAGAAAATTCTCTCTTTAAAAGAAGAAATTAACCAAATTAGAAATAAACTCAGGGAAGAAGATTCTAGTTGCCAACTGTGGATGCCAGACGTTTGTCTTCTCAACAAACACCCTTATCAAGAGTTGATTTTACAACTTTACGATATTGATTGTCTGCTTTTTGGCGAGTATACTCAAGCTTCAGGACAGATTTTTTCTTACTATATAGACTTGCGGAAAATTATTTCTAATCCACAAATTTTTCACCAAGTACTCCAAGCTTATGCAGATATTCTCAAAAATTTAACTTTCGATCGCATAGCTGGAATTCCCTATGGTTCTTTACCCACTGCTACTGGGTTGGCTTTAAACTTAAATTGTCCCATGATTTTTCCTCGTAAAGAAGTAAAAGCACACGGAACTCGTCGCGCGATCGAAGGTAATTTTAATCCTGGAGAAAAAGTTGTGGTAGTAGACGATATTCTCATTACTGGTAGAAGTGTAATGGAAGGAGCTGCAAAAATCGAGGGAGCGGGTTTAATAGTTGAGGATATTGTGGTGTTTATCGACCACGAACAAGGAGTTAAAGATCGTTTACAAGAAAATGGCTATCGAGCTCATTCAGTGTTAAATATTTCTGAAATTACAGCAACCCTTTACGAAGCAGGTCGCATTAATGAAGAACAATATCGTTGTTTAACAAAAAATTAGCGATCGCTCTGTATTTAGACTCATTGCTGATAAAATCGTTCGGCATATACGAATCGCCGTTTGAGAAACGGTATTGATGAGGAGTTATGAATAAATTCGATCGAGTCAACATATTGACCCTAAGCATTATTGGTTTGCTCAGTCTTGCTATTTCAGGTATTGCCACTACAGTCAAAGCTCAACAAGAGTCAAAATGTTTTATGGTTGACTCCTCCGGAAAAGTTAGAGATCTATCTCATCTGTGCGAGTATTCCCGTACTCAAGAAAGTCAACCTCTAGATCCACCTGCTGTTTCTGAGGAACTTACAAACACCGAAGGGCGATCGGATACAGCAACCCCCTATATCCCCTACTCTGAAGATGGATTTATATATCTAGAAGCCACGCCAAAAAGTTCCCACAACAAATCCCAAACAAGACAATTAAATAACAGCCAAACTCAAGCAGGAGAAAGTATTTCAGAAGACCAGCATTATTATGAATATATGAGATATTTGAGATATTACTTAGAAAATCAAAATAATGGGAATAGAGAATAGGGAATAGGGAACAGAGAGATTTGAGCTTTTTTTATTAATAAAAAGTATTTCTTATCTCTTCAGTTACTTTTGAGAAATGGTAAAATCTCGATCGACGTTGAAATTAGCGATCGAATTGCCCAGTTATTGCCATACAATGAGTTCATTTGTCTGCATCTTTCTTCGCTCGGCAAGATATTGGGGGTCAAAAAATAAAAAATGTCTTTAGCACCGTGGCGATCGCCTCTTTCTCGCGCTTTACATCTGGGTCGTTCTCAACCTCATTCTCGCTATTTACAACTAGCAACTGTTACCAAAGAAGGAAAACCAAGCAACCGCACTGTTGTATTTAGAGGCTTTTTTCCCGATACTAATCAATTACAAATAGTCACAGACGATCGCAGTGAAAAAATTGCTCACATTGAGTCTCTACCTTGGGGAGAAATTTGCTGGTATTTTACTAAAACTCGCGAGCAATTTCGGATATCAGGAAAGATAACTATTGTCAAGGAGAGTTGTAGGGATCCAGACCTACAAAAAGCGCGTCAAAATGTTTGGCAAAACTTATCTGAGGCTGCTAAAGTACAATTTGCTTGGCCCGCTCCAGGACAACCGAGAACAGAAGATAAAGAGGCTTTTTTATCTAGAGAAGTGATAGCAGAAGAGCCCCCAGCAAATTTTTGTTTGTTATTACTAGATCCGGAGCTTGTCGATCGCTTGGAATTAAAAGGAGAACCGCAAAATCGTTGGCGATATCTTCTGGATCGTCAGTCTCAAAATTGGACAATTCGATCGATAAATCCTTAGATTTTTATACTTTTTCTAACCTTTTTGTATACTTTTTCATACTTTTTCTCAGTGACAAATTAAAACAGGAGGTCAATAATAAGAGTTAATAATTTAAGTAATATATCTAAGAAACCAAAGAGGAAATATGGTTCACATATCAAGGTTTTTGCTCAATAGTGCTGATTGTGCTGCTAAAAAATTTAATAGCAAAAAATTGCCAAAAATGGTAAGGAAGTTAGAGGGTGAAGACTTCACTTTTTGGGAAATTTCACTCGCCAAAGATTAAGGAAATTGAAAGGGGATTTTGTCTGAATATATAATCAATCAAGGCATTTTACAGGCCAGATTGAGACGCTTGAATGATTTAGCAACGCGTTGGAAATTACAGTTCTCTACAAATCCGGAATAGCAAGCCTTTCAAGACTTATAGATAAAGCATAGATTAGGGCAGGGCTTTAGAAATATTGATAATTTTGGCTCTTAAAGTTTCTTGAGTTGATTTAAGCTTGATAATATATCTACAAAAAGGAAAATTTTTAGTAATGGCAATACCCTCTTCTTCAAAAGAAAAAAAAATCCTTGATGGCCCGAAAACATCTGCTTTTATCCAAACAATTAAAAGTTTTTTTTATCCTTTTAAATCCTTAAAAATTAATTATCGAAAATATGGCGATATTTTCAGTGCTAAAGGAATAGGAGACCCCCCTTTGGTAATTTTAAGTAATCCGCAAGCAATTGAACAGGTATTTACCAGAGACCAGAACTTGTTTGAAGTTGGGAAAGGTAATCTTGCAGCCAAACCTTTACTGGGAGAAAACTCTTTAGTTTTGTTAGATGGCAAAAAACACCAAAAAAACCGCCAGCTATTAATGCCACCTTTTCATGGTGAAAGAATGAAAAGTTACGGTCAACTAATTTGCCAGATCGCTGAAAAAGTGATAAGTGACTGGGAAATTGACAAACCTTTTATTATTCGTGACTACACTCAAAAAATTTCCTTACGAGTTATTGTTCAAGCTGTTTTTGGAGTGAACAAAGGGAAAAAATACGAGGAGCTTATTAAACTAATAGCTGATTGGTTAAATATATTTAACTCTCCTTTAAAGTCAGCTTTTTTCGCTTTCCCTTGGTTGCAAAAAAATTTAGGATTTTTAACCCTTTGGGCTCAATTCTTGCAACAAAAACAGCGTATTCGTACTATCTTAGCTGAAGAAATTAACGAAAAAAGAAATAATCCTGAATTGTTGGGAGAAGATATCTTAAGTTTAATGATTTCTGTAAAAGATGAAGATGGGGAACCCATGGGAGATGAAGAGATAAAAGATCAATTAATGACAATCTTATTTGGAGGTCACGAAAGCACTGCTAGTAGTTTAGCGTGGGCATTTTATTGGATTCATTTTTGTCCAGAAGTCAAAAAAAAATTAATGGAAGAATTAAATGCCATCGAAGATTTTAAGGACACAAATGCTATTACTAAACTTCCTTATCTTAGTGCTGTAGTTGCTGAAAGTTTACGAATTACTCCAGTGAACTTATTTACTTTTGCTCGCCAATTAAAAGAACCACTAGAAATACTAGGATATAAATTTGACCCAGGAACTATGTTAGTTCCTTGTATTTATTTAACCCATTATCGAGAAGATATTTATCCAGAACCCCATAAATTTAAACCAGAAAGGTTTATCGAAAAACAATTTTCTCCTTATGAATATTTTCCTTTTGGTGGTGGAAATCGTCGCTGTTTAGGATCTGCTTTTGCTTTGTTTGAAATGAAATTAGTTTTAGCAACTGTTTTATCTAAAGTAGAATTACAACTACTCGAAAAACGTCCTGTAAAATCTTCTCGTCGCGGTATGACTTTTACTCCCTATGGTGGAGTAAAAATGTCTTTAGTTAGAATCAGAAATGGTGTTCTATCCTGAATTTATGGTCAGGTCGAAGAGTGGGCAATGGTCAGTTAAAAATTGAGTTCTTTTGAGGAAAAAATTGTCCGATTTATCTAACTGCGTTCAAATCCTATTGTCCGGTTAAATCTGCCAGTGCATTTTCTTTCTGCCAATGGGTAGACAAGCGGACGTATAAAATTATTTCTCTAGTATCAGAACTTTCTGTGGCTAATTCTTCAAGAAGAGAAGAGAGTAAATAACGTCTATTTTTAGTGCCATTCCGGCTATCAAAACTCTATTAAAACAGTTATCAGTTATCAGGTCTCAAGCTTTGGTTTAAATCCAAAGCTTGAGACGTTCTACCTATAGAGGTAGGGGACTCTGACTCCCACAGAAAAACCTAACTGATAACTGATAACTGTTCACTGATTACTGATGTTAAATACCTGTTCCATCTAAAAACTCTCTAATTTCCTTATCTTGAAGGTTACAACACTCTCCGGTTGGAATTGAGCTTTCTCGCGAAGTAGATTGGGAGCATCCAGCAGTAACTAAAGCCGAGTTTTGAGATTGGGATTGCTGCAACTGTTCTACTTGTTTTTCTAGTTCCTCAATGCGATCGACGAGGGAACGAATTACCGCAGCTTCTGAGTCAGGTAGATTGCCGTGTTCTAGAGGGTTAACCCTTACTCCAGAACGATAGACAACTCGACCAGGAATGCCAACTACAGTACATTCAGAGGGTACGTCGCGCAAGACCACCGATCCAGCACCAATGCGAACGTCATTGCCGATTTGGATATTTCCCAAGACTTTGGCACCTGCACCGACGACCACGTTTTTTCCTACAGTTGGATGGCGTTTGCCAGTTTCTTTTCCAGTACCGCCGAGAGTTACTCCTTGATAAATTAGGGAATAATCTCCCACAATAGCAGTTTCACCGATAACAACTCCCATACCGTGATCGATAAATACACCTGTGCCAATTTGCGCTCCTGGGTGGATTTCGATTCCTGTGAGAAAACGGGCAATGTGTGAAATTAATCTAGGAATTAAGGGTATATTTAGTTTATATAACTGATGAGCGAAACGATGCAAAAGGAGTGCTTGTAAACCAGGGTAGCAGAATAAAACTTCTAACCAGTTACGAGCTGCAGGGTCTCGTTCAAAAATGACACGAAAGTCAGCAAACAGTGAGGATAGCACGAGTAAATTCCGTCTTCGCTTTCTATAGGTCTTTGACTATCTTAGCTTTCAATAGGCTAGGAGCAAATTAAACTAACCAGAGTAAATTCCGAACAATTATCTTGCGTATAAACTATAATCCCAATTTTGATTGGGATTAATAGAGCCTACCCAGACTCGGTAAGTACCAACTTTCCAGTTATTGTCTCCAATATTGGCATCTTTGTTGTTACCAGTATCGTCGCCACAACGAATGATATTATCTGGTCCTCGCACAATGATGGTAGTGTCTTTACCCTTAGAATCTACTTGTAGAGTTAGTTTGGCTAAGTTTTCTTCTAAAACTATAATATGATCGGGGTCAGGATCTCCATAACCAATGCAGGGTCTATTTTTATAATCTCTGTTAGCAATTGATGACAAAGAATAGGAACCACCCGTGTGACCGTTAACTACAGAGGTGGCTCTGTTAAAATCTCGTGCTAAAGTTAGTCTGTCAAAGTTAGCTCTCTGGGCGATCTCTGAGGCTATTGTGCGAAAGGCGATCGCGGGCCAGCTATTCAAGACCATTACTATAACTAGGAAAGTTCTATGTTTGAACTTCAGCATAATTTTAACTGTCTTAAAATATTCCGATCTGAATATACCCCCCAAGATAAATTTAATTGCTAGGTATTTTTATCTTATTTTTCTGCTATATAAATGTAGTTTGTACTGACTACATACGACGATCGAATCGATTTGGAGATAATCTAGAAATTGGCTTTCTTATCCTACAGAATACCGATAAATTATGCCTTTACTTTTTTTGTTAGCTGTGCTGTTAATTAGCAACTGGTTTTTCTCAAAAATTTTAGTATTCATACCTCTATATTTATTAGAAAATTTAGGGTTAATTAGCTGGTACGGAATACTAATAATATTGTTGCTGTTCGTAATTTGGTGTTTTGGAAATTAAACTATTGCTTTACTCATCTGTCTAGCCAAGTTAGGAGGGCTTACTTGGAGGCTTCGAGCGATCTTGGTGTTTTTGAGAATAAAACTCAAATAAAGCCTTTTCTAGCTCTGGGGACAGTCCAACAGGCAAAGATCCAGAGCGCAGGTGCAAGTCTCGCTGAGGAAAGGGAATCTCTATTTGATATTTTCTTAGTGCTGCTTCGATCGAGAAATAAAGATTGCTCTTGATAAAAGGTTGCTTACTGGGGTCAGCAATCCAAACTAGCAGCTCAAACTCGATCGCACTGTTGCCAAATCCTATAAACAAGACTTGAGGTGGGGGATAGGACAAAATATCAGAACAATTCTCAGCCACCTCTAGTAGAGCAAGTCGGACTATATTTACATCAGAATGATAAGCCACGCCTACAGATAAGTGAATCCGAGAAACAGGATTGCGGTGACTCCAGTTAATTACTTCCGTTTCCAGAAAACGCGAATTAGGCACGATGAGCGAAACTCCATCGAGGGTTCTAATTTCCGTGCTGCGCCCTCCAATGTGCTCCACCGTACCCATATACTCGCACACTTGTACGAAATCCCCTACCTGAATCGGGCGCTCGAAGATTAAAACTAACCCGCTACCAAAGTTTCTGGCAATGTTCTGTAAACCAAAACCTATTCCAATACTTAAAGCACTGGCGAGAATAGTTAAAGAACTTAACTCCAATCCCCAAAGCTGTAGCAGCACGATCGCGCCAATGAAAATGAGGATATATTTGCTGACAATAGCAATGGCTTCCTGAACTCCTAGATTAATCCTTGTCGTGCTTAAAACTCGCGCTCGCAGCCAATGAGTCGCAATGCCAGAAAATACGATCAGTCCTAAAAATAAGCCCATCAGAATCAGTAAACTAATTACGGAATAGGAATTGCTGCCGAGAACAACAAAAGGAGAAGTTAAACTAGCAATCAAAGTATTGGCGAGCGTATAACTCCACCGTCTAGTTAAGGGAAATAAATTAGTTACATATAGTGCTACTGCTACCCACAGGATTGCTCGCACCAGTAACAGTGTTAAATTGAAAAATAGTTTAAATGCCCATAACGAGTTTTCTGTTTCGTCTCCTGAACCAATTTTATTGGTTGCCGAGCGCTCAAAGCGCCGCCACAACCATCTCAAACCCCAGTGCAATAAACCAGCTAAAAGAACAGCCGCAGCAGCTAACAGCACTCCTCGCCAGAAAAACTCAATGCTCCTTTCTTTTTGTGCTACCTCTACTGCTTGGCGGATTTCTTCAGCCCAGATTTCTGCTTGTTCTTGCGGGGTTCTTTCCCCGAACGCATCCTTTTGGGTTACAGTGAACAGATAGCGATCGTTAATCAGAATAATTGGAGAATAATTGCGTAATTCTACCCTAATGTCGGGAGATTCCTCAGATTTGACCGCTTCTTCCAATTGGCGCGAGATAAAGTTCGCCCGCGATTTAGCGCTCAGGGGTTCGTAACTGCTGATTTGAAAAATTTGCCGCCCGTCTAGCACTACAGAAGCCTTCTCGGTCAATTCTGCCCTTACTGGGGTTAAGCTTAAGACTAGGATAAAAAATAGACTCAACCACAACCAAGGACGCGATCGGTACTGTGCCTTATGTCTTTTTCTTGCCATAATCAAAAGAATTGTTAGATCGTCACTGGGGACTCGACATAAATAGTTGGTTCTTACATGGCATTCAGCTATAGCTTCTTGTGTCAGCTTTTTAGAGATTTTGCTAGCTCTTTAATTCTATTCTTTAATCGGCTTTGAATCTTATACAACCAGGGCTGGCATGGAAATTTCTTGTACCTTGGGTAGCTTCTCTAGACTAAGGCGAGTAGTGCTGACACCGGAGAGTTGGTTGAGGAGTTTGGGTTGAGGATTTTGTAGCAAACAAATAATGCGATCGCCGCTCGACCATGGTTGTCCAGCCTGTACTATTTGCAGCTGGTTTTGTCTTTCTAGCAACAGAGGAATTAATTTTCCCGAATCAATTAAAGCTTGTAAATAAATCTGCTGATAAATAAACCCAGGATTATCTAATACTGTTTCGATTAACCTCACATTGCCATTATTCAAATACTCATTCCACATCTTCAAAGGCAGATCGAAAGTAAGGGCTGGTTTAACGTTAGTACGAGGGCTCGACTTGCCATCGCGTGAATTTTGAGAATATACAGCTAAAACTCGTGGGGTTTCAAATTCTTCGGATGCTCGCTGTGCTAAAACAAAGTTGACCTCGCCATTTTTGGTCATCGCCAAAAAACTACCCATAGAATCTAATCCTGCCTCTTCTAAAACTTCTGCATCTAGAGCACTATTCAAAAAAACTTGTAGATTTTCTTGTTGTGCTTCTTTAACTGCTTGAGCGTTAGTATCTATCAGTACTACTGATTGGTCTCGCTCTTGCAATAAGCGGCCAATTAGACGGGCTAAAGGATTGGAACCGACAATTACAGCACCTTTGAGTTTAGCCGCACTAAGATTGAGAATATTAGCAAGTGCCTGAGCGGTTAATCCTTGAATTCCTACTGTCATCATTATGGTTAGGAAGACCAAAGCTTTAATACTCTCGCCGCCGTTTATGCCTTCTTCTGCTAGTAAAATAGCGAATAAAGAAGCTACCGATGCCGAAACAATACCTTTAGGCCCGATCCAACTAATAAATAGTTTTTGCTGCCAGTTAAAATCGCTGTTAGTGGTGGAAATCCAAATATTGAGGGGTCGCACCACTAACATGAGAATCAAGACGGTTACTACACTACCCCAACCGAGAGCAACAATACTTCCCAAAGACAAATCTGCAGCTAGCAGAATAAATAATACAGATACATTTAAAATGGTCAGCTGACCTTGAAAGCGACGCAACAAGCGTAACTCAGGTACTCCCACGGCACTTATAACTATACCGGCTACAACCACAGCCATCAGTCCTGACTCGTTCTCGATGTATTGAGCAAGGCAATATAAACCCCAAACACCCGCTAAGACTAGCAAATTTTTCAGGTCAGAAGAAAGAAAATCAGCTCGTTTGAGAAACCAACCCAATAACAAGCTTCCTGTACCGCCGATCGCCGTACCAATTGCCAAACGGATAGTTAAATCTGCTACTAGCTGTACTGGTTCTGCAGAGCCACTTAAAACTATACCCAGTACTAATACAGCTATTATCGCTCCTACTGGATCGATCAGCACTCCTTCAGATTCGAGCAAAGTAGCCACTTTTCGTTCTACCTGTACTTGTTTGAGCAATGGCCCGATTACTGTTGGCCCAGTTACAATTACCAAAGATGCGTAAAGTAAGGCTAGTTCCCAAGGTAAATCGACTAAAAAGTGGGCAGCAATTCCACCGACTATTAAGGTAATTAGGGTTCCAAAAATAACTAAATTGCGCAGAGTGCCAGAAATTTTGATTAAGTCTTTAATTTGGATGCTCAGTCCTCCTTCAAATAAAATTAGTGCGACTGAAAGAGAAACTATTACTTCTAAACCGTATCCGAGTAACTGTGGATCTATAAAACCTAGACCGTCTCTTCCTAGAAAGATGCCAAAAAATAGCAAAAACACAATTCCAGGAATTTTCAGATATTTGCCCAATACTTGAGCGCTAATGCCTGCGATGACCGTTACAACCATTAGTACTGTAATTTCAAAAGGTGTTTCCATCCTCAATGGTCTCTCTTGAGTTTTTATTGTGAGTTAGTTAGTAAAATGCTTGTCTAGCAAGAATTTTACTTGGTTTCGGTAGCGCTGGCGCGGCTCGCCGTGCAATTCCCATTCCTTCGGTAAAATATTTAATTTTGATGCGTTATACGGATCGCCATCAGGAGGATACGGTAGAGTTACGAAAGACGATCGCTATAATCAAAAAGCGATTGAGCGATTTTGAAAAAACTTTGCAATAATTTAAAATTACCAAATATGGCATCGAAGTCAGTCCGCCTTTGACTGGATTGGAAGGAATTGCGAGCGGAGATTTAGTCAAGACGGACGCGCAGTAGTTAAGGTGGCAAATATCGATTCAGACTAATTATTAGCGATCGCGAGTTCATTGCGAGGGTTCGACTATTGTAATCTCTACGCGGCGGTTCTGCGCGTTAGAACCTTCTGGGCTCGATTTAGTTTCTCCGTAACTGACAATCGATAATCTAGCCGAATCAACTCCAAGACTTTCTAAAAACTCTTTTACTGCTTCGGCACGTCTGGTTGCTAACTTCAGATTATACTCGTAAGACCCTCTTTTATCGGTATAACCTGCAATTTCAATTTTTCGATCGCTATTTACAAGCTTTTGTGAGATTTGTTTGAGTTTTGCTTTTGCTTCCTCATTCAGATCGGCGCAATCGAAATCAAAATAGACAATATTTTCACTTTCTATGAATTTTGCTGACTTCTCGAGCGCTATTTCTTCGATCGCAGCGCTCCGATCGTCTCTATTTTTTGGAGTTAACTTGCTATCTTTGTCTTCTTCAGTAATCTCGCTTTTTGGGTCTAAAACGGGCTGCTGTTGCTCTTCGGTTTCTGAAGCGCATCCTACTGGCAAAATTGCCAATATACTTATTAAAAACAATTGACAGCCAATTAAATTAATCGAAGTATTTTTCATTTTTCTTCGCGAAGGAAACTTTCGCTACCTCTACGAAAGATCTTCGCACCTCTACTTATATATTTTACATTTAATGGGATTTTTTTAAGAGTTTAGGGTTAAATAGTTTGAATTTCTTCATACTTAATATCGAACAACAATCTAAGCTTAAAATGTCTTAAGTACCAGCTTGCCTGACATTGATTTTATTGATTTTTACTCAACTTATTGCTGACAAAAAAAACGTTCGATCTTTCGAGATATATTGCCAATGAAAGGTTGAAATCTTTTCAAATAAGATTCTATTAGCTTTGCTTGTAAAAATAATCAATATTTTGCCCTTTGTGTGCAATAAATAAAGGTATCATATGAATGAAAAAAATCAAAATTTAACTGATATAAATCTAATTATGGGGAAGTAAATAAACATATATAACTTAATTTTTATTTCCAAAAAAAATATGACAGCTAAAAATCACTTTCACTATTATCAAAGCTGAAAGTAACCAAGGAGATTCATAAAAGATTCTCGCTCTATTTTTAGCCGCATTAATAAAAAGTTTTCGGACTAGCTTCATTATTTTGAAGCTTCAGAAGTTTTTCCCAAATGAATAGCAAACAACAGCTTCAACTGCCAACATTATTGTCAGTATCTCGAAGTTTAGTGTGCTTTCAAATCATTGATTTTAATTTATCTGGAGGAGCAAACAATGGTATACAGTAGTCTGTGGCAAAGTATTTCTAGCATCTTTGAATCAAATATAGTATCTCTGAGCAAAGTGCTGTTATTAGGTGCGGGTGCTAGTTACTAATGAGTAATAGTACCATGGCTACCGAAATTATCGAGCTTAAATACAAAGGTTAATCTGCTTCTGTTACTACCATTGAATTAAAGCTGTTTGCAGAAAATGGAAACATCGCTCAAAAACTACAAAACCTCTTTGAAATTGACGATCGAGCTACTAATATCTTGAGAAATGTACTTAGCAGAGAAATTCGGATTAGCCCGCAATATATCAAAAAGATTCTCGACAGCACTACGGGAGAATTTTTCTTACCAATTACCCTTTCCAACGCACAGCTAAAGCTTCTCGTGCTTGTTCTCGATCGTCAAAATGGATTTTTTCAGTACCGAGAATTTGATAATCTTCGTGACCTTTACCAGCAATTAAGACCCCGTCTCCTGGTTTTGCATCCCTAATAGCAGCGTGAATTGCAGCTGAGCGATCGATCTCGACGATCGGGTTTACCGAGTCGGGAATTCCTGTCAAAATATCTTCTAAAATCTGTTGCGGGTCTTCAGTACGAGGGTTGTCAGATGTTACTACTACCACGTCAGCCAACTGAGCGGCTATTTTACCCATTAAAGGGCGTTTAGT
>JASJDA010000273.1 GCA_030065755.1 Prochloraceae cyanobacterium
CCATGTGTGAATAAGCGCAGAGGGTTGGAATCTCCTTGCCTGTTTGCGAATACCCAATTGTTATTACCTTGGGTTGTCCAGTATTTCTGATATGCGGCTTTGGTTGAGCCTGTGCGATATCTGCCCCAACTTCTTAACTTGTTAAAAATTAATTGGTCGAGTTTGGATGTAATTCCAAATGTTTTGATATCGGAAAACCTATAGTAGTTAATCCATCCACTAATGACAGGGTTAAGATTATTTATCAGGTCTGTTTGACTCTTTGTTTTATGTTGGTCAATTATTTTTGCACATTTATCATAGTGCAGTTTGACCTTTTCAAAGCTTGGTATGATGAGGGTATCGAATCCTAGTGGTTCGGGTTTTATTCGGTTGCTGTTGAAATCGCTTTTATGTTTGCCTCTCTTGTATTGACGGATGTTGAATCCGAGAAAATTGAATCCAGCAATGCCATCATCACTAAGTTCGGCTTTAAATGTGTGGGCGATTCTAGTTTTACTAGGTTTTAATTCTAAGCCCCACGCTGCTAACCATTCCGTTATTAGTTGCTTACAGTGTTGGATTACCGATTTATCCTCATGAAGTACGATAAAATCGTCAGCATATCTTATATAAGTTAAACTTTTGATTCTATCCCTGATGGACATCATTTTTCCCATAGGGTATCTGAGCTTGAGTGTGGCGGCATATTGCTTTAACACTTCCTCTAGTCCATCTAGTGCGATATTTGCCAATAATGGCGATATCACTCCACCTTGAGGTGTTCCACGTTCTGTGCGCTCGAATACTCGTTTATCTAGGACTCCGGCTTTGAGCCAGGCTTTTATTTGTTGCCTTACTCTTCCCTGTATGCCTAGTTTTTTGAGTAACTTGGAATGATTGATGCGGTCGAAGCATTTGGCTATATCTGCGTCGAGTACAAACTTTGCCTTGGCTTGTATTACTAACTTGATGTGAGTAATTGCATCTTGGGAACAGCGTCCTGGTCTGAATCCGTAGGAGTTGCCTTCAAAGTGGCTCTCCCATTCGGGTTCTAGCGTTAACATTATCAACGCTTGCTTGGCACGGTCAACCATTGTGGGAATTCCTAACGGTCGTTTCTCATCCTTTCCTGGTTTTGGAATCCAGACTCTACGAGTAGGGCTGGATTTTCCGTTGATTTTCAGGTTAGAAATAAGCTCAAACCGCTCCTTGGGTGTTAGGGCTTTAAAGCCGTCAACTCCCGCAGTCTTCTTTCCCTGGTTATCTTGCGTGACTCTACGTACAGCAAGAGCTTTAGCAGACCAACTCATCCTTAGTAGCTTTTGGAGTTTGCGAACTTTCTTGACATTGCCGCAACGTGAAGCCGTGTATATTTGTTTCTGAAGACGAAAGACTTTAACCGAACATTTAGTCCAGTCTATATCTTCCCATTGTGAAATTAAATTCGTCAACACATTTATCCTCGATTCAACTATACTTTCTCAACACATTGCGGAGTACGTCTGCTTATCCTGGGCGCCGGGATGGCGGCTTTATTGATTGGTTCTACTTAAGTTAAAAATGGACAACTTTTGTTTGAAGCCGCCGTTCCCGCCCCTTCCCTTTTCCGGCGATACCCGTTGGTTCGGGTTAGGCATTTGCTTTTTACTCCATCCTTCTCCACCGATAACGTGATTACTCACAGTTTCTAATTTGACTATCTACTAACCACCATCGACCAGAGGTTAGAGTTACAGGTGGGTTACTTCGTTCCAAATATCCATTGGTTGAATCCGTTAGGGTCTGTCTTTCCACCGTTAAGCTTATTACAGCCTGGGGTCTGAGTGATGCGATGGCTCGTTGCGCGATACTGCCAAACTCTACCCTTGTCCATTGTTTTGGACGCAGGGAGTAAACTGTGTAGTTTACTAGCTTGTGTTCCCTACTCACTTTCGTCGATGGTTCTAACGACAGTTCGCTTGCGCTACCCCGCGAGTTCCCTTTCCTTGATGTAATCTTAGTCCGGCTCGATTATAGGATTCTTGCTTGCGGAGGGCGTTTTTAGCTATTATCGCCTTTGACCGCTTTCACTCCCGCTTTAGCATCTAGATTGTCAGTTCAGATACTAGGGAAACTTCTCATCTTTGTCACCAAAGAGGACGCTGTGTGCTTTCAAACCCGCATCAGGTCGCCTGGGCTTGGTGTTCTAGGGTACTGACCTCACCAGGATGGATATTTAGTTGTCTTCTCTATAGGATTAAAGTGCGAACTCAACCGTAATGGTTACTATAGAGAGCCAATCATCCCCCTAGTTATCTAGGTTTCGATTGAACGAATCGCACCTACCTAAAGGAAGGAGATTCTTGAGCTAATCACTGCTTGTTTTAGGTTGTCCTTACTCCAAGTCTTACACGATATTGCAAAAAATCAATACGCTTGTTTCCGACTCGATAAACGAAGCGATGTTCTAAACTCCTCATAAATTTAAGTTAATTTGTCAACTAGATTTTACTTAACGTAATAAATTGTTTGATGTTTCATATTGCGCTATAAATTTAAGAATAATAGGTATTTTTTAGCAAAATTTCTCTTATTTCTGGGCTAATGGGCGAATTTTTATATAAAAAAGATAATTTTGAGACGAGCGGATCTTGGTTCTCAATAGATGAAAAAGCAGATGCTGAAGCCAATCGACCGAAAACCCCATTGTCTTTTGAAGAAATGGAATGGAAGAGTATGGTCACTGAAGCTGAATATTACAGATACAGAAAAGAGCGAGGTAAGACTTTAACGCCAGAACAAGAGGAGAAATTAAAGTACGTCACCGAATTGCTAAAGCAAAGAAGACGAGAAGCATTAAGAATATCTAGAGCCGAACGAGATAGAATCATTGAGAAACATAATTTAAGTAAACAGCAGCAATCCTTGGAGGAGAAAAATACTCAATCAACCTCATCAGTTAATTCTAACGAAGAAATAGTTACCACTAAGATTGAAACATCCGTTGATATTGCGGCAGATAATTTAAAAACTGATATTGAAGCTAATTTAGCTTCAACGCCTTTCAAGAATTTATTAACTAAAGTTGAAAAAATTAATAAATCTACTCAGGATAATCTTAAAGAAACACCTCAAAAAAATTCATTAGATCCAGTTAATTCTTCAACCGAATCTACTAACGTTAATCCCAAAGAAACACCTCAAAAAGAGATATTAGATCCAGTTAATTCTTCAACTAGATCTACTAATGTTAAAACTAAAGAAACACCGACACCAACCACCGCAGAACTTAATAAGATTGGAGAAGAATTTTATAAAGAAGAGAACTACGATCGCGCTTATGAAATCTTCTCTGAAGTTACCAAAAAAGAACCTGATAATTTATTAACACAGTTTTATTTAGGAGTAAGTGGATTAGAAAACGGTAGATATAATGAGGCGATCGCCGTTACTAATAAACTAATCGAATCGGGTTATCGCTTAAACCAAACTTATTACTTTCAAGGGATTGCTTACGAACAATTAGGTCAAAAAGATCTGGCCAAAAATGCCTACAAAAAAGCGAGCCGCACTAACAACGCTATTGGCGAAGCTCATAAAGCATTTATGAGGTTAGAAGAAGAAAGGTTATTAGGTAGAGTAGCTCCTACACCAAATGAGGTAGATTCTGAAACTAAAAGCGAGGAAAAAAAAGATAATATTACTAATCAAAAAGATTTAAATAACGAAAATAATATTAATAAACCATTAAGAAGTAATAATAGCTCTACTTATAAAAAACCTAAATTAGCTTCAGTAGATGAATTTAATGCTCATCTAAGAAGTAAGGCAGCCCAACAAGAATCTATTGAGTCTACTACTAATAATTTCCTGAAAAGAGATACTAACGATACTAATATAAAACCCAAAAAAGCTTCAGTAGATGAATTTAAGGCTCATCTAAGAAGTAAGACTGCTCGACAAAAATCTATTGAGTCTACTACTAATAATTTCCTGAAAAGAGAAACTAAAGATACTAATATAAACTCCAAAAAAGCTTCAGCAGATGAATTTAATGCTCATCTAAGAAGTAAGGCTGCTCAACAAAAATCTATTGAATCTACTACTAATAATTTCCTGAAAAGAGAAACTAAAGATACTAATATAAACTCCAAAAAAGCTTCAGCAGATGAATTTAATGCTCATCTAAGAAGTAAGGCAGTTCGACAAGAATCGAGGGAGTCTGCTTCTAATAATTTCTTAAAAAGAGATACTAAAAATACTAATATAAAACCTGAAAAAGCTTCAGCAGATGAATTTAATGCTCATCTAAGAAGTAAGGCTGCTCAACAAGAATTGAAAGAATCTACTAACGAAAAACTAATTGCAAGCTTACCTGAAACCCCCATTCAAACTGAAAACAATTCACAGCAAATTGAAGCTAGCAAACAAATATTTATCAATGCGATCGCTCCTTTTGTTGGTGGTATTGATAATGCTAACAATATTCTCGCACGCATCATTTCTGGTGAGGAAATAGTTTGGGAAGTAATAGCCAATTCTGCTGCTAACAGCCTCGCTACGGCAGCATTACTAGCAGTCAAGCCTTTGTTCTTTGAGTTAGTTAAAATTTACCAGTCAGAGAATTTATTAAGAAATAGCGATCGATCTTCGACCGATACCAGCTCCAATCAAATTAATAGCGATCGATCTTCGCTCGATACCAGCTCCAATCAAATTAATAGCGATCTTCGAGATCGCGATACTTTTTCTCCTCAAAAGAACGCAACTGAAATTCCGCCAAAAATCGCGTCGGATGCGCAGCGATTGTACGCAGCCTTAAAAGAGCAACCAGATCCTGTTATTTTTGAAATTCTCGATCGAAATCGAGAAACTCTCAGACAAATAGCAGCAGTTTATAACGGTAAATACGGGGATTTAGTTGCAGATCTCAAAAACACATTTAAATTGAGCAGCACGACTAATATTTTCAGAGACACGAGTTGGCGGATTCTGGTCGGAATGCTAACGCGAGCTGGAATTGAAGTACCCGGTGAAACTGTCGAATACCATCGATCGCAACAGAAAAACTTTTCGGCCTTTAAAATTGATTCTACCAGCTCGACTTCAGTTACACCTCAAGAAAAAGTAACTTACAGCGTAACCGTTCCCGAAAGGTTGGCTGCTGCCGATAGCGGTGCCGGATATCAATTTAATTGGTACGTCATTAGTTCGAATCCCGACGATAAAAACTCGATTTACATTAAAGGCCCGAACGCCCCTAAATGGGATTCGTTTCAATTTGAAACTGTTGGGGAATATAAAGTAATCGTACAAATCCAGTACTATCCTAACGGCAGGATTAACTCCCCAGAAGATAAGATTGACTACGTCGAATATCTGCAAAAAGTCGAAAATCCTCAACTTATTCAAGACCCCAAAGCTCCTAAAAATTTAGAGGCTGAAATTAATCTTTACCGAGAAAAGTTACTTACTCAAATCCCATCAATTACAGCTAGATACAAACAAGGAATAGATGCTTTAGAAGCTGGAATTGAAAGTATTAGCGATCTCGAATCCACTGCAAATAAGTCTGAAAAAATCCAATTTTTAAAAGCCCAATTTCAAACTGAAACTCAAATTTTTGCCGCTTGGAACGCTGTTACTGAAAAAATAATTAGTTTGTTTCCTGCTGTTGTCGCCAACGACCCCAACCAAGAGCCAATTCAACAACTCCAACAATTAGCAGCTAATTTTTTAAACTCCTTAACCAGCTCGACTAATACCGCGGCAATAGATCCCGTCAGAGGGAAAACTAGATTGATTCTACTGGCTGAGGAATTATCTACTTCAGGAACAGATCTAGCTGGAATTTATCAAAATTATTATCAAATAGCACGGGAGATAGATAATCGGGCAATAGATTTACGCTCGTTGTACGATTCTGAATATAAAAATGAGGGTCGAAATAATGATATTGAAAAACAACCAGCCGAACGAAATTTATTAAATACTTACTTTGAACTCGAAAAATTAGAAGAAAAAACTAAAGGACAACCTTCTACTAGATTAACGGCTTATTTTTATCCAGATCCTTCTACCAACGATACCGGCAAAGCAATAGATCGTATCCCTTTAACGATGTACTATTGGTCGGATGAAACCAATTGGTACTTAAGTCAAATTAAACCCGAGCAAACCTTAACCGTTAGCGTTGCTAAAAGCGAAAAGTCTGCCGAGTTTCCGCCGAGTGAATTATTTGAGAAATTAAATTCTAATAATCGTTTTCCAGTTGGAGTAATTCGCTATCTCGATTTAGCCGGAGAACAGTCCCAAGTAGAAGTAACTGGCAATTGGGGTTTGAGCGACTGGCTTGGTGCGGTTGGTTTAGCAACCCTAGTTCTTGGAGTTGGCTTATTAACTAAAAATCCAGGTGCTACCTCAAAAGTCGCAGTTTGGGGATACAGAGCGTTGTACGCCAGCACCGCTGCAGCCACTTTAGGAGCGGCGGCCAATCTCGCCGAAACGACATTTGATGGAAGTGCCACCCCTGTTAGTATCAGCTTGGATCTTCTCGGTATAATCAGCGGTACTGCGGCGATCTCTTCCCAAGGAAGTATCGTTATTAACCAAGCTCTATCGGCTTCTAAAGGTGCAGCAGTCGCACGATTAGCCAGATTTAGCGGTGGGACTTTTATCGCCCTTAAAGCAGCAGAAACCGGCAGCGATAGCGCGACTTTGGTCTTATTTGCTGGGGATAGTTTACAACAGTTACGTGCGATTCAAACCGGCCCCGGAACTGCCGAACAACGAAATAAAGCAACCAATCTTTTAATCCTTCAATTAATCGCCAACGGTACTTTAATGGCGTTGGGAATTAGAGGCAATATCGGCGATCTTAACACCGTTAATTTGGGAGTTAAAAATGGTGCGGTTATAGTTTCTCCGACAGCAATAGATCCAGATCTGCCCAAAACCCCCGATTTAGTTTCAAGATCTCAAACGCAAACTAACCAAAATAGGCAGGTTGGAGAAATTGGGAGACCAAAAACCGAAATAGATCGACAAGTAGAATCGACTAGTACAAAAGATCCTGAAATTAGCGAAATAGAATCCGTCCGCAAAGCGGGGCGCACTAATACAGATGTTGATTCTAAACTTATTCCAACTCCACCGGAATCGATCGAGGCTTTAGGAGATTTACAAAATTCAGTTTCAATCTCTGTAGATCCAGAACTACCATCTAAAACGGTCAGAGTTTACTACAAGCCGGAAGTTTATCTTAAAGTCGGGCCCGATGCTACCCCAGAAGATATCAAGCTACACCTCTCTACGGTAAGAACTTTTCGCCGCTATTCCGGTTTAGTCGGCAAAATACGTGCTCTGATTAAAAGAATTAACGACTGGATTACCCAAAATGGAGAGCCTCCTGTTGGATCGAGAGCTTGGGAAGCCAAACTCGAATTAGAGAAGCTGCCGCAAATTATCGAAGCCAGACAGGCTTTACTAGCGTCGGGTGAATTAAATCCTGCTGCGACGGCTAAATTAGTTGCCGAAATAGCTCAACTACAACGGCAGCTAGATCGCCATCAATTGACTCTTGATGCACTGGATAAAAGACCTGGTAAAGGGTTTGTTGCCGCCGAGTTAGATCCTGATTCGATTGATTTTTCCGAAGTATCAAAAGGAAAGCTTGTAATACTTTCAGAGTGGCTGAAACAGTTACCTCAAGACAAACCTGACATATCTGCCCTAGCAAAACAAATCTCTGAACTTGAAACAAGTCGTGAATTACTTTTTATTGAGGAAAATAAGTTCAAAAAAGCTAACAATGAATTTTTTAACGGCCAAGAAGTACCTGAAGCACAGCTCGAAGAACAACTTAAAGTTTTGGAAGATTTTGAAAACAAAATTAAACTTGACAAAAAACAATTAACTAACAATATCAACCAATTAGAAAATCAATTAAAAGATAAATTAGAAGCGCAAAATTTTATTATTTCAGCAGAGGGATTAAAATCAGAAAATTCTAATTTAGGTAGTGGTGGGTTCAGAGATTTTAAAAAATGGCATCAAGACATTATCGATACCGAAAAATTAATCGATTTTTCACCTGAACTTAAAGACAAATATCGGGATAAGATTAAGGAACAAAAACTTGTTTGGTTAAGTGTTCCCAAACACGCTCAATCAGAACGGGAAGGTTTAACTGATATTATTAATAAAGAACGTTTCTCTCTCACTAAGATTAGAAATGAAATCGCACCACAATTAATCTCACAAAAAGAGCAAAGACTAGAGGCTATTAAGAAAGAATTACAAATAATTAATGTTAAGATTTCTCCATTAAATCATCAAAAAAGAAATTTACAGCAAGGCGGTCGAGATACTGCGAATATTAATATTCAATTAAATTCGCTTCTATCTCAAAGAAGGCAACTAAACGCAGAACAAGTTCGATTAAATGATGAAATTAAAGAGATTAAAACTCTTCAACAAAGAGCATTATATAGTACAGAAGTAGAAACATTTGCTAATAATGCTTCTGTTAATGATGTATGGCAAAGATTGACAAAAAATAGCAACGATGATGCAAAAAAAAGTTCTTCAAGAAAATGGGCTGATGTATTAATTAGAGAAAAGATCGTCAGCAGCGATCGAGAAATTATCGCTTACATTAAAACTCAAAAATACCAAGACAGAGCTGTTAGTAAAGTTCGTCGAAATTTTAAAAACTATTATCGCCCTCAATTATTAGATTTAATCTATTCTCAACCAACCTCCGAACTTAGATACATAAAAATGAGAGAGATTGCCGAGAATTTAGACGTTCAAGGCCAAGGTTATTTTTCTGAAGATTGGTATCAAAAAGAATTTACACCGAGGATAGATTCTAAAACTAAAAAAGAAATACCTAACACTACTCAGGCTACTTTAGGTGTTGAAACTGCTAAAAGTAAATACGATATCGACCTTGATACTCTAGATAATCGACGATTCGATGAACTTTATGGTGATGAAACTGACGCGACTATTCGCGAACATAAACACGTTTCAAAACAATTACAAGGCGAACAATTAAAACAGTTTCAAGATAATATTAAAATAGTTCGGCATAATCGTAATATTGATGCCAAATTAGTGAAGGGTGAAAAACTAGATGAAATTCCACAAAATACACCCGTGATTATTGAAGGAAAAGATGGTAAGAAGTTTAAACCTAAAAATATAGTTTATACTTTTGCAACACCAGAAGGG